>JABDFX010000094.1 GCA_013286315.1 Bacteroidota bacterium
ACAGGGTACACGGCACCTGGTGGAATTTGGTCCTGTTCAAAAAGCCGATGCATTTATCATTGAATTTCACACACGTCCACAACCTGCTTTCAACAGACGATTCGAAAGGCTGATCGCTGATCTGGAGACCTGGGAGTCGAAAAAATTTGAGATTTATCTTTTTGCTGAAAATCCCAAACAACTTGAAAGGCTTCATACGATTTTCGAAGATTTGAAATCATCCATTCGTTTTACGCCTGTGGCCAGTTCCATTCACGAGGGGTTTATTGATGAAGATCTGAAAATTGTCTGCTACACTGACCACCAGATTTTTCAGCGCTATCACAAGTATAAAATTAAACAGGCTTATAATAAGAGTAAGGCCATCACGCTGCGCACGCTGCGTGAATTACAGCCCGGCGACTATGTTACACATATTGATCACGGCGTAGGTATATTCAGCGGACTGCAAAAAATTGAAGTAAACGGGAGGCTACAGGAAGCCGTACGCATTTTCTATAAAGACAGCGATATTCTTTATGTGAATATCAATTCACTCCATAAAATTTCGAAATATACGGGACGGGAAGGAAGTATCCCGAAAGTAAGTAAGCTGGGTAGTGATGCCTGGCAGAAACTCAAAGAGAAAACCAAGACCCGTGTTAAGGAAATTGCCTTTGACCTGATAAAACTCTATGCGGCACGAAAAGCGCAGGAAGGATTTTCATTTTCACCCGATAATTATATGCAGACGGAGCTGGAAGCTTCTTTCATTTACGAAGACACGCCCGACCAGAGTAAGGCCACGGCCGACGTGAAAAAAGATATGGAATCTCCTTCCCCGATGGACCGCCTGGTATGCGGAGATGTGGGATTTGGCAAAACTGAAGTGGCCATCCGAGCGGCTTTCAAAGCCTGTCTGGACGGAAAGCAGGCTGCCGTGCTGGTACCCACTACCATCCTGGCCTTCCAGCATTTTAAGACATTTGGTGACAGGCTGAAAGATTTTCCGGTTACTGTTGACTACGTGAACCGGTTCAAATCGGCCAAAGAGAAAAAAGAAACGTACAAAAAACTCGCGGAAGGAAAAATTGATATCATCATCGGCACACACTCAATTCTGGGGAAAGATGTAAAATTTAAGGATCTGGGATTGCTCGTAATTGATGAAGAACAAAAATTCGGTGTGGCGCATAAAGAAAAAATAAAAACCCTGCGCATCAGCCTGGACTGTCTCACACTAACGGCCACGCCTATCCCAAGAACGCTGCAGTTCAGTTTGATGGGTGCCCGGGATCTGAGTATCATCAACACGCCCCCGCCGAACCGGCAGCCCATCCAGACCGAACTGCAGGTATTTAATGAAGATTTTATCCGGGATGCGATTTACTATGAAGTAGAACGTGGGGGGCAGGTGTTTTATATCTATAACAGGATTCAGGGACTGAAGGAAATGACGGTACTGCTACAGGAATTGTGTCCGGACCTTAGTATTGGGTATGCGCATGGTCAGATGGAAGGGCACGATCTGGAAGAAAGGATTTTGAATTTCGTCGATAAAAAATACGACGTGCTCGTGTGTACGAATATCGTTGAAAGCGGTGTTGACATTCCGAACGTAAACACGATCATCGTGCAAAATGCCCATCAGTTTGGCTTAAGTGATCTGCATCAGTTGCGAGGACGTGTGGGCAGAAGCAATAAAAAAGCATTCTGTTATTTATTGGCGCCTTCACTGGCAACCCTGCCTTCTGATGCCCGCAAAAGGCTGCAAACGCTGGAGCAGCACAGCGATTTGGGAAGCGGATTCCAGATAGCCATGCGCGATCTTGATATCCGGGGTGCAGGGAATATGCTGGGTGGGGAACAGAGCGGGTTCATGGTGGAGATGGGATTTGAAATGTATCAGAAAATATTGGATGAAGCCATTCGTGAATTGAAGCGAACTTCTTTTAAAGAGTTGTTCAGGGACGAGATCGCGAAACAGGAGCAGGAAGTGGCGGATTGTACCATCGATACCGATTTGGAAATCCTGATCCCGGATCAATATGTTGAAAGTATTACGGAGAGATTATCCTTATACACCAGACTGGATAACTGTGAAACGGAAGAAGAGCTTATTGCATTTCAGAAAGAAATGGAAGACCGGTTTGGTCCGATACCTGAAGAGGTAGAAGCATTATTTGACACGGTAAGAATCAGGCGGCTGGCGGTGGAGTTGGGATTTGAAAAACTCATTTTTAAGAACGGGCAGGTGAAATTTTATTTTGTTAATCGTCCGGATTCAAAATATTTTGAATCCGTCGTATTTAAAAACATGCTGGATTATATCCAGAAGCAGACCAGGAATGCGAGGCTGCGGCAGAATGGGAAATTATTTATGCTGGTTTTGAGTGAAATGAGTTCCATGAAGAAACTGCTTGATTTTATCACCCGAATGTATGGTGCGGTAACATTGGAAAGTGTGGGAGTATGAGAGTATGGGAGTATGGGAGTGGGGCGTTAGGCGTTACGCTTTACCGGAGTTTCTTCTCCATAATAACATGGGGGATCGTTATTTCGATAAATTGGCCGTCTTTTTTCACAAAACCTAGTTTTTCATAAAAGCCCGTTGCGGTTACACGGGCGTGCATCATCAGGGTATCATAACCCATGTCCCGGGCAATATTTTCAGCAAAGATCATTAAAGCACGTCCGATACCCTTTCCCTGCAGATTGTTTGGAACAGCCATTTGTCTGAGGCGAAGCGTTTTATCATCTATTTTGGTGAGGAGGCAGCAGCCAAGCATACGATCATCCTCAAACGCCCCGATGAGCACATCATCCTTCTCTTTTTCCAGCTCTTTTGGGTCAAAACTCAATCCCAGTGGCTTTCTCAGGAGATCATTCCGCAATTTCAGCATCATTTCATATTCGGGGGATCCGTAGTCTATCTGCTTAAGAGCCATGTCAAAACGGTTGATTTAGTGAAATGAGCAGGGGAAATCGCAAATTCCGGTATATAATCCAAATCAAAAAATAAAATTGAAATAGCTTGTTGGTTGTGTTTAATTCAAAAATTATATTTTTGCAGCCGAAACTAAAATTTACAAAAATGTCAGACATCGCAACACGAGTCAAAAAAATTATAGTGGATAAGTTAGGAGTAGAGGAAGCCGAAGTAACAAATGAGGCGTCCTTTACGAACGATCTGGGCGCCGATTCGCTTGACACGGTTGAGTTGATCATGGAATTCGAAAAGGAATTCAACATATCAATTCCCGATGAGCAGGCAGAAACCATTACGACGGTTGGTCAGGCTATCGGATACCTGGAAGAACACGCCAAATAAGAGGTTTCTTGTGCTGCGCTAATCTTCGTTGATCCGCTTTTCGAAGGCTTTACAGCTGAGAAAGCGGATTTATCACATTATTCACATCCGCGCAATTGCTAATATGGAACTGAAAAGAGTTGTTGTAACAGGAATAGGTGCGCTTACTCCGATTGGAAATAGTCTGAACGACTATTGGAAAAATCTGTTGGGCGGCGTTTCCGGCGCGGATACGATTACACTTTTCGATGCATCCAAATTCAAAACCCGTTTTGCCTGCGAGCTAAAGAATTATGATCCGCTCAGTTTCCTCGATAAAAAAGAAGCCCGGAAACTGGATCGATTTGCGCAGACAGCCCTTGGAGTCAGCGACCAGGCTGTTACGGATGCCGGTATTACAAAAGATAATGTAGATGGTGACCGGGTAGGCGTTGTATTCGCCAGTGGCATCGGAGGAATCAATACATTCCAGGAAGAAGTGGGGAATTTCGCCAAAAGTGATGGCGTACCCCGTTATAATCCTTTTTTCATTCCGAAGATGATTCTTGATATTGCTGCCGGTCATATTTCCATTCGTCACGGATTCCGGGGGCCCAACTTCGCCGTGGTCAGTGCCTGTGCATCTTCTACGAATGCACTGATGGAGTCATTCAACCTGATACGGCTGGGGATGGCAGATATCATTCTGACCGGCGGATCTGAAAGCGTGATTACCGAAGCCGGCGTAGGAGGTTTTAATGCCATGAAGGCGCTCAGTGAACGTAATGATAATCCCAAAACTGCAAGCCGACCTTATGACAAGGGACGCGATGGGTTTGTAATCGGGGAAGGAGCAGGTGCTTTGATCCTTGAAGAACTGGAACATGCAAAAAGGAGAGGCGCTAAAATTTATTGTGAGATTGCCGGTGCGGGCGCTACCGGTGACGCCCATCACATAACCGCACCACATCCCGAGGGCAGAGGCGCCAAGAATGTAATGAACGCTGCATTGCGGGATGCGCGTTTAACAGCCGCCGATATTGATTATATTAATACCCATGGCACGTCCACACCGCTCGGGGATGTATCGGAAGTGAAAGCCATTATCGATGTGTTTGGAGAAAATGCATTTAAAGCAAATATCAGTTCCACCAAATCAATGACAGGCCATTGCCTGGGTGCCGCCGGTGTAGTGGAAGCGATTGCCTGCATCATGAGCGTGGTGGACGATATGGTTCCACCAACCATCAATCATTTCGAAGATGATCCTGAATTGGATCCCCGCCTCAATTTTACTTTTCACAAACCGCAGAAAAGAATTGTAAATGCCGCGTTGAGCAATACGTTTGGATTCGGGGGGCATAATGCTTGTGTCATCGTGAAGAAATACAACACTTAACTTAAGTATAAGAGTATAAGAGTATAGGAGTATAAGAGTGGGTTTTTCTAATGGCTAGTTAACGACATGATTTAAATCAATTACTTACTTTTCAACTAACTCTTATACTCCTATACTCTTATACTCCTATACTCTTATAGTTCTCTTTTGATATGAAATAACTTATTTTAGTACTGTGGGAATATTAGACCGGCTTTTTAATACGGACTCTTCGATTGTTTCTTTCCGCAAACAATTGCGCAACGTGCTGGGCTTTGTGCCAGGAAACGCAGTATTGTACAAAACCGCCCTTACTCACCGCTCGGTTAAAGAAAGTTCAGACCAGAATAATGAACGGCTGGAATACCTTGGCGATGCGATACTGAGTGCGATCATTGCAGATTTTCTTTTCAAAAAATATCCCTATAAAGAAGAGGGCTTCCTGACCGAGATGCGGAGTAAAATGGTGAACCGCGTTCAGCTCAATGATATTGCGGTAAAAATGGGACTCCGTAAAATTTCTTATTTTAATAAATTCGACGGCTCACTAAAAATGAGCCAGATCTTCGGGAACACGCTGGAGGCCGTGGTGGGGGCCATATACCTGGATAAGGGCTATGATAAATGCAGGCAATGGGTCATGGAAAGGATCATTCAGCCTTATCTTTTTATGGAGGACCTTGAAAACCTGGAAATAAATCATAAGAATAAATTGTATGGCTGGGCCAACAAGAATGGCAAGAACCTGGAATTTGAAACCATTGACGAACATATGGAAGGAGGCCGCCGGTTATTCACGGTAGGAGCCGTGGTAAACGGAGAATTGATTTCACAAGGTCGCGCATATAATAAAAAAGACGCCAGTCAGATCGCCGCACAGCTGGCCATGGATAAACTCGGCCTGAACAAAGTGGAGGGAGAAGAATGATTTCTTTTTCGCCGATTAACGTGGAGGGAAAAGAATGATTTCATATTTGCCGATTAACCTGTATAAGTGATCGGTATCCAGTGACTGCAGAAATGAATTAATATTCCCGTGGCGTTCCTACAACGTGCATGGCAATAACTCTCACCACATACTTTGAATCGTCTTCACTGTTGTTGGTGGAAACCACCATACAGGCAAAGAAGCTCATCATGAATGCCCTGTTCATTACTTTTGGTTATTCGTTAAAACTGTTATTAAAGAAAATTTATTTTGATTCTGTGATGAATCGGGCTTCATGGTTTTTCCATGCACAATTCTATCAGCACCCCGTTGGTGTTTTTCGGATGTAAAAAACAAACCAGTTTATTATCGGCACCGGGTCTGGGTTTTTCGTTGAGTACTATAAAACCAGCGGCAACCAGTCTCTTTATTTCAGATTCAATATCGGTTACGGCAAATGCAATATGATGAATGCCTTCTCCTTTTTTATCGATAAATCTGGCGATGATACCGTCGGGATTCGTACTTTCCAGCAACTCAATTTTTTGGGTGGCTACAGAAAAAAAAGCGGTTTTTACAGCTTCGGATTCGACCAGTTCTTCCTTGTAACATGCTGTGTTCAACAAGGCTTCAAATAAAGGAATGGAATCGGAAAGACTTTTTACGGCGATTCCGATATGTTCCAGTTTTTCCATTTCTAAATTTAAGGCTTAAAGCCTAAAGCCGAAAGCCTAAGGCTCAAAACCAATGCAGGCTCAAAACTTAAATGCCAAAACTTCCGGGCATTATTATTTCAATTTAAATTTTATTTTATTCAGAATCGTTAATGAATGGTAGCGCTAATCCCATAAAAAAACGTTAGGCGTTGGGCATTAAGCCTGAATTGGTTTTGAGCCTTAGGCTTTAGGCTTTAAGCTTAACTTTGCATATGAACCTGCCTGTATATATGGATTATCACGCCACCACGCCCTGCGATCCGCGGGTACTGGAAGCCATGCTGCCATATTTCAGTCAGCAGTTTGGGAACGCAGCGAGCCAGGGACATGCGTTTGGCTGGCATGCGGCAGAAGCCGTAAAGATTGCCCGTGAGGAAATAGCGTCTCTGTTGAATGCTGATCCTTCTGAAATTATTTTTACCTCGGGTGCCACTGAATCGATCAACCTCGCCATTAAGGGAGTCTTTGAATTGATGGCAGGAAAAGGCAAACACATTATTACGGTGGCAACAGAACACCGGGCGGTGCTGGATACCTGCGGTCACCTGGAAAAGCTGGGCGCTGAAGTCAGTTATCTGCCGGTTCAACCCGACGGGCTGATTGACCCCGAGGTATTACGATCTGCGATCCGTAACGATACCATCCTGATTGTCATCATGTATGCTAATAATGAAACCGGTGTAATTCAACCCATACGAACAATTAGCAAACTAGCCAGGCAACAGGGAATCTTTTTCTTTACCGATGCAACCCAGGCTTTGGGAAAGATACCCGTAAATGTCATGGAGGACGGTATTGACCTGCTCGCCTGTTCTGCCCATAAAATATATGGTCCCAAAGGGGTGGGTGCTTTATATATAAGACGAAGGAATCCGAGGGTGCGATTAACTGCTCAGATGGACGGTGGAGGGCAGGAGCGCGGGTTCCGGAGTGGCACCCTCAATGTGCCGGGTATCGTTGGATTTGGAAGGGCTGCCAGCCTCTGTCAGAATGAAATGGAGCAGGACGTCAAATCCATCAGCCGTTTACGTGATAAACTGGAAAAGGCTATTTTGAATTTGGGGGGAACACAGTTAAACGGGCATCATTTGAACAGGCTTCCGACGGTAACTAATATATCGTTTGCGCAGGGGGTGGGAAATCAGCTTTTGAAGAATCTGTTGAAAGTGGTGGCCGTGTCATCAGGATCCGCCTGCAGTTCCGCTTCGCCGGAACCCAGTCATGTGTTAAAAGCCATGGGCCTGGATGATAAGGCGGCATATCACGCTATCCGCTTCAGCCTGGGGAAATATAATACGGAAGAAGAAGTTGAATTTGTAATACAGAGGGTCAGGTTGACGTTGGAGGAAATGAATTCCGAAATGGTTCATATCCAGGATGGCTTAAAAACCTGAATTTTGAATAGTTTATTTCTGATATTTCAATCTTTCAGGGCCTCCAATTGTTATTAATAATAGTAAAAAAGTAATGAATGATCTACGTTTCAGATAAGGCAAAAGAGAAGGTAAAACACCTGATGGAAGAATCACCTGTTTCAGACAAATCTGGACTGTTTCTTCGTGTTTCGGTCATTGGAGGAGGCTGTTCAGGACTGAGTTATAAAATGGACTTTGACAACCAGAAGAAACCGATGGACCAGGAATTCGAGGATAATGGAGTGAAAGTGGTTACAGATCTCAAGAGCTTCTTATATCTTGTTAATACCACCCTTGAGTTTTCTGAGGGACTCAATGGAAAGGGTTTTTATTTCAATAACCCGAATGCCAGCAGGACCTGTGCCTGCGGTGAAAGTTTTGCTGTTTAAAGCCTATCTTAAGCCTAAGGCCCAAAGCCTAAAGCCTAAAACTAATCCGTTGGTCGTTTATCGATGAACAATCCACGATGATCGATCCACGATAAACAATCGATGATGAACGATCCACGATGAACGATCCACGATGATCGATCCACGATAAACGATCCACGATGATCGATCCACGATAAACAATCGATGACGATCAATCCATGATCAACGATCCACGATGATCGATCCACGATGAAAGGGTGGTAGTTCAATTGAATATCCTGCTTCAGTTCCAGTCTGCAAACGGATAATATATTAAAAAGCCGGACCCGGCAGAACG
Organism: Bacteroidota bacterium; assembly: GCA_013286315.1. Taxonomy (GTDB): domain Bacteria; phylum Bacteroidota; class Bacteroidia; order Chitinophagales; family Chitinophagaceae; genus Puia. The sequence goes on from JABDFX010000094.1 coordinate 8,414, forward strand.
CTCAAAACTCCCCGTTTAAAGCCTTTTAATATCATTCTATCGAATATTTTTCTTTTATCTTCATTTAAATAAATTGTTAGGAGTCAAATAGTTATAAAATGCCTTTACTCCTTAGACTGGCGCTTTGAGCGTGTAATGGATTGTGAATCAATGATCTAACTCTACGAAGTATATTTACGATTTGAATTGGTCCCGGCGGTTATTACATTTATAGTGTATAATCCTATTCTGGTGAACAGTCACCAGGGAAAGTCCAAACCAAATGAAAACCTATACGCGCAATTTTACCCCTTCGCGGATAATTTACACTCTATTGATTATCGCAATTTGCGCTGATCCGGCGTTAGCTCAACTTAAAATTGATTATGGAAAAAGTTATGTGAACCTCACAAAAGGAGCCACGGGGGGAACAATCGAACCGGGCGATATTTTGGAGGTGCGGGCAACTTTTGTCGTAGGCGGTACCATCAATGTCGATAGCTGTGCTTACTTCGACGTGATTCCGGCGAATACAGTCTACATCCCCGGAACTTTGGCCGTTTTGACTAATGAAGGGAAAGTTTACAAAACATTTACCGACGCGCTGGGTGATGATGCCGGCGGAATCTCCGGATCCAATGTGCAGATCAATCTCGGGTACAAAAATGCACCGACTGCAACTGCCTTCAGAAGGGGCCGCGTTACTCCCAGCGATAAACCGTCTTTTTTTGGAGGAACCTGTATCATGATTGCCAGTTTCCACGTGCAAGTGACAGCTGGTTATGGAAATTCGGTGAACCTCGGTGGGGGAACCTTTTCCTATTTTCCTGTAGGAGCTTCTTTAACATCCATTAGTTTTCCGGTGGACTCGGTTATGATTTTCAAGAACCTTGGAATTTGTCCCAATTCTTCCAGTAACACGATTACATCTGAGTTTGGGGGTACGTTTGGATCAGGCAAGGCAAAAAACAGAGGACCCTCTTCAAAAATATCAAATAACTACACATACAACGTATTTGGTCCCAATACCCCGAATGACTACTATTATAACATTTCAAATAATACCAGCACAGGTGCGGCGGGTTATACAACGCTGAATACCTGGCCGATACCCGATCCGAATATTGCAGGATTTGGGTATTCGCACCGTGTATTTGGAGTCTGGGATATCATCGGTGACCATACCGGCGCTCTTAATCCATTATTGGGTAATCCCGCCGCCGATACAGTAAATGGCGTGGGTGGATATATGGCCGTCATCAACTCGTCCTATAAACCAGGTATCACTTTTCTGGACACGATCAATAATTTATGTCCGAATACTTATTATCAATACTCTGCCTGGTTCAGAAATATCTGTTCCCATTGTGGTTGTGACTCCAATGGTAAGGGCCCGGCTTCTGCCGGTTATATTCCTACCGGTCCCGGTGACACTTCCGGGGTTCATCCGAACCTCACATTTAATGTAAATGGAGATGATTATTACACTACCGGGGATATGCCCTATACCGGCCAGTGGATACGTAAAGGATTCACTTATTTAACAGGTCCTGCGCAGACCAGTATGATTGTTTATATACGCAATAACGCTCCGGGCGGCGGAGGAAATGACTGGGCACTGGATGATATTACTGTGGCTTCCTGTATACCCAATATTTCACTTACTCCCAACAAGGCCGATACGCTTTGCCGCGGATCGGATGATACAGTTCGTTTTAAAGTAACTGCATTCTTTGCCAATTATACTCAATGGAAACTGGAGAAAAGTGTGAACGGTGGTTCTACCTGGTCTGACCCGGGGATCGACACTTTGGGTAATGCATCCAGCGGAACGGCAACTCCGGTATATAATCCTTTAACAGGACTCTATGAATATCTCATTTCCCGTTATTACCGATTGAATAATATTGATACAACTGTAATATACCGGCTTACCATTGCATCTACGGTTGGAAATCTATCCAATCCGGGATGTAATTTTATTACTTCTTCGCCAAAAATTGTGCGTACGGCAAACTGTAATATCACACTGCCAACACAAGTGAGTGTGAGAGGATCCATGGAGGATGGCGGACTGGCGCGAATACAGTGGACAAGCCGGGAAGAAACAGGCGCCATTCAGTATGTGGTGGAAAGAAGTGATGACGCCGGTGCACATTACCGTTCGGTCTATACGGTGTCAGGAACCGCATCTCCGGGTATGGGTGCCAGTTATACTTTCAATGATGCAGTGCCTGTAACGGGAGAAGTTTATTATCGCATACAGCTGATCGATCATGAATATCATAATTATAGTTCAGTGGTCCTTCTGAGTAATTCAGAAATAGCATTGAGAATTTCAGGTCTTGTTAATCCGTTCAACCAATCGATTTCATTTAATTTGACGGTTCCGGAAGATCATAATATCCAGTTGGGATTGTATGATACCTATGGAAGATTGCTGATGAGCAGTCATCAGTCGGCTTATAAGGGAATCAACCATATTGTTTTGATGGAACCGGCGGGCCTGCAATCGGGCATGTACATTTTACAAGTGATTTATCAGGGACAGACTATTACCAGGCAGCTCATTAAGAAAATTTACTAACTGTAACACTAACTTTTTAGTATGGAAGTTTGGAAGTATGGAAGAATGGAAGTACTAAACACTTAACTGCCAACTGTCAACCTTCAACAAAAAATCCCCCTGGTAAAACCAGAGGGAAGGTTAAGCAAGTAGCAATGGTATTTTAGCCAGGAGTAACAGGTTTAACTAATAGTATACAAGCGGGGGCGAATATATAAGATTTTGATCACATAGTGCTGCAAACAATTAT
>JABDFX010000095.1:0-759 GCA_013286315.1 Bacteroidota bacterium
GTTACACGCAAAAAAAGGAAAGGCCCTGCCGGATTTATCGAATCGCGAAAACGAAATCCTTCAACAACTGGCTCTTGGACTTTTATACAAGGAGATCGCAGCCAATCTTTTCATAAGTTCCGAAACCGTTCGTAAACATGTATACCATATCTACGAAAAACTGCATGTCGGCAACCGGGTGGAAGCGATCAATAAATATTTCAGAAGATCATGAATGAATATTCTGATTATATATTCCTTCCGGATTTATTCACTTACCACTTCAGTTCGAGTTTATTATTATTCCGGTTCACATCAGCCATTCGGTGGGAGGCATCTATTTCAATCAGTCTCAAATCAGTCAATTTATGGTTCACTTCGAATTCATAAGTGGGGCTGGTCCATTTCCAGGGAGTGTATATAAATCGCGGGATGATTTTATTTTCGTCGGGCTTTGTTCCGAACATAGAATACCGAGGAATATAAGCCTGTTCCTTCGATCCGTCACTGAATTGAAGCATCACATCGATCGGCATGGGCATCTGACCGAGCATACGAAGCCTTATCCTGGTTTTTCCATTTACCTCCCATAGACTGTCAATTCCATAATCGATTTTCTTGATGCTTTTTACCCAGAAATCCTGATACCAATCGAGTTGGATATTACTGACTTTTTCGGCAACCCGGATAAAATCATCCGCATTCGGATGTTTGAAACGCCATTCGCGATAGTATTCTAATAAGATCTTATCCAGGTTTTCCTGTCCGACGATATACCCG
>JABDFX010000095.1:769-11193 GCA_013286315.1 Bacteroidota bacterium
GTTCCATAAAAACAAGTCCCTTGTAATAACTCGTTAGTGCATAACCCGAATTCGTACTGAAATAATCAGCGTATGTCGTCATCGGTTCCTGGAAGTTACTTTTTGCCAGGTAAAAATAATTGTTATAATCTTTCTTGAAAGTCTGTTCGGCTGAGGTATCCCTGTTCAGATATCCCCAGTTCCGCGCAGCTGCATACTGTGTGAATCCTTCATCCATCCAGGAATACTTGAGCTCATTGGTACCCAGCATTCCCTGGTACCAGCTGTGCATCCATTCATGCATCCAACCCCCTGCATCCTTTAATAATGTGGCCATGGGATATTCCATTCCGCCATCCCCGCCATGAATAAATGAATATTGTTTGTAAGGATAGGGGCCGTAAGTCCTTTCTATATAAGGCAGAGCTTTTTCTGCTGTTGCCAGAATATTCAGCCATTTTTCTTCCTTCTCGTTTGTTGTTTTATACAGGAGGTGCAGGGTCAGGTCGTTACGGATTTTTTTTGTAACATGTTTAAATTCCGGATCCGCGGCCCAAACGAAATCATGCACATTCGGCGCATAAAAATGCCAGTTCAGTTTTGCACCGGCCGGTCTATTCACTTTCATTCCCTGAGTTTCATAACCGTAGCCGATTTCCTGCGGATTTTGCAGATATCCGGTACCACCGAGTATATATGACCGGTCGATATGTATGTTCACATCAAAATCTCCCCAGACACCATAAAACTCACGTCCGACATATGGCGTTGCGTGCCAGCCTTCAAAATCATACTCACAGATTTTGGGATACCACTGGCTCATCGAATACCGAACTTTGGTATCGGGATTATCGCGACCGCTTCTGCGAATTTGCAAAGGCACCTGGGCTTCGAATTCCATTTCAAAATGAACCGTCGTATTGGGAAGAATGGGCCTTGTCAGATTTACTTCCAGGATTGTTTCCTGCACCTCGAAGGGCTGCACCACGCCATTCATTTTTAAAGAGATGATTTTTTGATAACCTATCTCTTCCGGAGTAAGTTGCTGTATCCGGTCGGTGACGCGCAGATCCCAGTCCGGAGCATCACGAATAAGCACTTTCCCCATTTCCCGACTCCTGTTGTCCATCATACTGTTGGGTTGAAATGCATTCCAAAACAAGTGGTAAAAAACTCTTTTAAGTGTATCAGGAGAATGATTTGTGTAATCGAGCTGTTGTTTCCCATTGAACCGGTTATTCCCGACGTTCACATCGACATCCATGGTATATTTCACATGCTGTTGCCAGTAACCTGGCTGGGCAGAACCATTTTGTGATAGGAACTGCAGTATCAATAAATAAAAAGCAAGGGACCATCGTTTTCTGAAAAAGTTCATGCGCAAATTTTTAGAGGATTAATGCTTTCCCAACACATCGACCCGGCCGGACGACGAAAGCAGGCGGGTGCAAAGCATCGTTTAGATTTGTGCAAATTTAAACGGGTAAATCTGAAACAAAGATGCCAAAATGTTAAAAGGTTATCCTTTTCCCTCCACTACGATTACAATTTCGCCCTTTACTATCTTTTCCTTAAAATGAATTGTTACTTCTTCAAGCGATCCGCGATAATTTTCTTCATACAATTTACTCAGTTCGCGGCTTACGGAACATTGTCTCGAAGCCCCGAAATAAACAATAAGTTCTTCCAGTGTTTTAACCAGTCTTAATGGAGATTCATAAAATACTATTGTTCTTTCTTCGGATGCCAGCTTTTTAAGCAATGTCTGCCGGCCTTTTTTTATGGGAAGAAATCCTTCAAAACAGAAACGGTTCATGGGTAGTCCGCTATTTACCAGGGCGGGCACAAAAGCGGTTGCTCCGGGCAGGCATTCCACCCTCAGGTTTACTCCGATACATTCCCTTACGAGTAAAAATGCCGGATCTGACACTCCCGGTGTGCCTGCATCCGTCAAAAGTGCCATCACTTTGCCCTGAAGCATCTGATCGACCAGATGACGCAATACTTTATGTTCATTATGCTGATGATAGGGCGTGAGCGGTTTGATAATTTGGTAATGATTGAGCAGTTTCAGCGAGTTCCTGGTATCTTCTGCCAGTATCAGGTCGGCCTTTTTCAATACCTCGAGCGCCCGGAATGTGATGTCCTGCAGGTTGCCTATGGGAGAAGGGACGAGGTATAGCATGACTGAAAGTGTGGAAGACTGGAAGTCTGGAAGTCTGGAATATCAACTCACTCAATAATTACTTCCAGTCTTCCAGACTTTCAGACTTCCAGACTTGTGTTATAGTAGTGTGATCTCAAAATATTCCATCACCGGGTTGGCTAAAAGTTTTGTACTGGCATTCTCAGCAATTTTCTTTGCTTCTTCCGGAGTTGTTGCTTCTATCTGGAGTTGGATGTTTTTACCAATCCGAACATCCTGTATGGTTTTAATACCAAGATTCTGCAAACCACCCATCACCGCTTTCCCCTGTGGATCTAACAATTCCCTGAGTGGCATTACCTTAATCTGTACCGAAAAATTCATGCAATCCTGTTTTTGAATGCCAAAGATATGATAATGTAAAAAAGGAAGATAACAGGCACTGCGACCCAATGTAAAAAAATAACAGAAATAAGTGATAAAACGAGAAGCATGATGCGGGGAAATGTTTGAGGATCCTGCTTTCCGCCAAATTTCATGGATAACATTGGCACACGACTGATCATCAAAGCGGAGAGAAATAGTATAAACAAATACAAATACCATTTATTCAATAATATAGTCAAAACCAGACTGCTGTTTCTTGTCCAGTAGATGATCGGTAATGAAGCGACCATCAATCCTACAGCCGGCACAGGAACGCCCTTAAAACTTTTTGTTTGGGATGTATCAAGGTTGAAAACAGCCAGCCTGTATGCAGCCGCGCATGGCAGGATAAATGCCGGCATCAGCCAGATCATCGAAACATCGGCACCATTTTCCTGGCCCATAAAACTCATTCTCAAAAACTGGTATAAAATCATTCCGGGAGCAACGCCAAAGCTTACCACATCGGCCAGTGAATCCAGTTCTCTGCCCAAAGGGGAAGTCTGTTTGAACAGCCTGGCTAAAAAACCGTCGAGGAAATCTACCAGGGCCGCAACCCCAATAAATATTGGGGCAAGCCAGAACTTTTCAGGTATATCGGCATACTGTGTTCCATCATTCGTATTAATAATGGTAATTCCATTTTGTAATATGCAAACGATGGCAATACAACCGAAGAAGAGGTTCAGGAGAGTGAATAGGTTGGGGACATTTTTCATTAGTATGGAAGTATGGAAGAATGGAAGAATGGAAGTGTCATTGAATTTATTTTATATTTTTTGCGTTAAGCGTTAGGCTTTAAGCTTTACGCTTCATATACGCTTCTATTTCTTCTGCCGTAATGGGAATATCTTTCATCAGGTCTTTGTTGCCGGTTCTTGTCAGCCAGACATTATTTTCAATGCGGACACCCATTTTTTCTTCCTGGATATAAATGCCGGGTTCGACGGTTAGTACCATGCCCGAACGCAGAGGTTCGGCACGCGGCCCCAGATCATGCACATCGATACCCAGGTGATGGGAAATTCCATGATAGAGATATTTCCAATAAGCCGGATTTTCCGGAGTCGAATTCTTTACATCCGATCTCGAAAGCAATCCGATTTTCTGAAAGATAATATCGGCTTCTTTGCCAACCAATATATGATATGCGTTTATTGTTATGCCGGGTTTCAACAGACTTTTTGCATATTGATGCAAGTGCAAGCAGGCATTGTATACCTGTTTCTGTCTTTTACTGAATTTTCCGTTTACCGGAATCGTGCGCGTCAGATCTGCATTGTAGCCGCCATAGTCGGCGCCAAAATCCATCAGTATCAGATCACCATCACGACATTCAGCGTTATTCGAAATATAATGCAGCGTGCATGCATTTTCACCGGAGGCCAGGATACTTCCATAGGCAGGGCCCGTAGCCCTTTGCGATAGAAATGAATGCTGTATTTCCGCTTCCACCTCATATTCAAAAACGCCCGGGCGCAGAAATTTCATTACTCTCATAAAAGCATTTGCCGTTATGTCGATGGCATGCTGGATCACTACGATTTCTTCCGGCGTTTTTACTGCACGCAACTCCTTTAATATGATCGCAGCACGAAAATATTGATGCAGGGGATATCTTTTCCTGGTTTCCTCCACATACCTGTATTCACGTGTTTGTAACAAACTGGATTTACGATCATTTTCATTCGTATCCAGATAAATATTTTTAGCAAGATGAATCCAAACCTGTATCAGGGCATCACTCGTATCCAGCCAGATTACAGTATCTATTCCTGAAATATTTTTCCCCTCTTCTGCACGTAATCTTTTACCATCCCATTTTTCCTTCAGTTCATTAGGTCTGGTCAGGATCAGCACTTCACGGTATTTTGGATCCGGATGATCCGGAAATAAAACCAGCAAAGTATCTTCCTGAACAATTCCGGTAAGCCAGTAGAGATCACTATTTTGTTTAAAAGGATATGTCGCGTCTCCATTACTGGGAATTTCATCATTGCTGACAAAAATGGCAATTGAACCGGGTTGCATTTCTTTGATAAAACGCTGGCGGTTCTGCTTAAATATCAGTGGGTTTAATGGTAGATATTTCATGATCAAAATCAAACTGGATGGGCTAAACAGGCCGTTTTTGGGCTAAAAACGCTCCTGGAAGCGCCAAATGAAAAAAAACTTAATGAAAACTTGTTATTTTAAGAATATTTTCGTCATCTTGGCAGCCAATTGTTTACCACCTAACGACCTCTAACATTGTTTGCCACAAAAGCTCCTTCAAAGAGGAGCTTTTATTTTTTAACTTGTCTCCTTCCATTTAGAACAATCCGTACAATTGTGCATCAATCCGCGTAATGATTTCTCCAAGGTGCTCTTCATTCTCCGGAAATTTATTTTTATCAACATCAATAACCAACAGACTTCCTTCCTTATATCCGTCAATCCATTTATTGTACAGATCGTTTAATCTTTTTAAGTAATCGAGCCTTATATTTTCTTCATATTCACGACCTCTTTTCTGAATTTGTCCAACCAGTGTTGGCACCGAAGCTTGTAAATAAATCATCAAATCCGGAGGTTGTACCATTCTTTTCAGTGTTTGAAAAAACTGAAAATAATTATTGTAATCCCTTTTACTCATCAATCCCATGTCATGAAGATTGGGCGCAAATATATGGGCGTCCTCATAAATTGTACGGTCCTGAATGACCGTTTCCGTACCGGTGTAAATTTCAAGTAATTGATTCAGACGGCTATTCAGGAAATAGACCTGCAGGTTAAAACTCCATCGTGGCATATCGTCATAAAAATCATTCAGATAAGGATTATGATCGACGTCTTCAAACTGTGGTATCCATTTATAATGCTTGCTTAATAATTCGGTGAGGGTCGTTTTCCCGGCACCGATATTACCAGCCACGGCGATATGTTTGGGTTTCTTCGTTTTTGCCATTCCTAAATGTAAAATCTTATGAGCGAAATATAAAAAGAATCGATCCTCTTCAGAGATGTCTAAAACCGAGAGCTTTACGCACTTCCACCAGGGTTGATTCCGCACTTTTCCTTGCCTTCTCAGCTCCCATCGTTAAAATACGGTCAATCTCTGCAGGATCATTTTGTAAAACTGCTGCCTTGTTCCGAATAGGTGCTATGAATCGGATCAAATCGTCTGCCAGTTGCTTCTTCATATCTCCATAGCGGATCTGGCAAAGATTAAAATCATTCTCAAATTTTGTCAGCACCTCCTGAGAACTCACCAGGCCAAGCAGGGTGAAGAGCCCCTGGATATATTCAGGTTTTGTACTATTGGGTTCAGTCGGTCCCTGATCCGTTCTTGCCTTCATGATTTTTTTCCTGATGAGTTCATCATCATCGTTCAGGTAAACGGTATTCATTTGTTGTTCACTCTTACTCATCTTACCGCTGCCATCCAGGCTTAATATTTTAACAAGATCTTTGCCATAGCTAAAAGCTTTTGGAACCGGAAAGACGTCCCCATAACGATGATTAAAACGCTCAGCGAAATTCCTTGTCATCTCGATATGCTGTTCCTGGTCCTTTCCCACGGGAACATAATGACAACGGTGAATGAGGATATCAGCTGCCTGTAACACAGGATAGGTTAGCAGACCTGCATTTATATTATCCGGCTGCCGGCGTGCTTTTTCTTTAAACGTTACTGTTTTTTCCAGCTCACCTTTATAAGCCAGCATATTCAGGTAGAGATACAGTTCCGGAATTTCGGGAATATCACTCTGAGCATATATGGTGCATTTTTCGGGATCCAGTCCTCCGCCAATTAATTCTGCCACCAGACGCCGGGTAATCAGCGATAATTCGCTGGTGTCGGCATGCGTAGTCAGGCTATGCCAATCTGCGATAAAAAAATAGCATTCGTATTCATATTGCATCCTGGCCCAGTTTTTCAAAGCACCAAAATAATTCCCAAGGTGAAGAAATCCTGTGGGCCGGATACCGCTTAAAACAATTTCTTTATTTTTCTCCATAGAGGAAGGCGAAGATAATGCAGGAGCATTCAAAATCTCCCTGAAACCGTTATTTTTGTCTGAATCCCTTTTCATGGAAGTGAATGACGCGCTTGTAGAGAATTTATGTAAACTGGCCTGTCTGGAGTTCGATGCTGCAGGAAAACAGGAAATTAAAAAAGATTTACAAAATATGATCGGCTTTGTAGAAAAGCTGAATGAACTCGATCTTCGGGATGCAGACCCGCTTTTGTACATGGGGGAAGAAGTCAATGTGTTACGGGAAGATATTCCCGAGAATCCGCTCAGCCGGTCAGAAGCACTGGTAAATGCACCCTATGCAGACAATACGTATTTTAAAGTGCCCCAAGTAGTTAAAAATCCTGCCAGTTCTTCGGGGAGCTAAATGAACTTTGATCATGACATCTACCGCAATTATTCATCTGGACCGGATCGTAAAAAGTTATTTCATGGGCAAGCAGGCCGTTCCGGTTTTGAAGGGTATCAGTCTTGAAATATTCAAAAATGAATACGTAGCCCTGATGGGGCCCTCCGGATCAGGGAAAAGTACACTGATGAATATCATCGGCTGTCTCGACTCTCCCACGGAAGGTCGTTATATACTGAATGGTCAGGATGTAAGCGAAATGCCTGACGACGATCTGGCGGAAGTGCGGAATAAGGAAATTGGTTTTGTATTTCAGCAATTCAATTTATTACCACGTCTGACTGCGGCAGAAAATGTAGCACTTCCACTGGTGTATGCCGGCATTACCAAAAAAACAAGAGTGGAAATGGCCATGGCCGTTCTGGAGAAAGTTAGTTTGACAGACCGGAGTCACCACAAACCAAACGAACTTTCAGGAGGACAGTGTCAGCGAGTAGCCATCGCCCGCGCACTGGTGAATAACCCTTCTCTTATTCTGGCAGATGAACCAACCGGTAATCTGGATACCAAGACCTCTATGGAGATCATGGAAATCTTCAATAAGATTCAGGCGAGCGGCAATACCGTTGTACTGGTGACACATGAAGAAGACATTTCCAAATATGCACACCGTGTGGTGAGACTCCGTGATGGTATAACAGAATCCGATAAACGGAAAGAGGAACTATCTGCAGTAATTGTTAATTGATAATTGTTAATTGTCAATTACAGTCGTTTGCAAAAATTGACAACTAACCATTATGTCAACCAAGATTTACACCAAAACGGGAGATGCCGGTAAAACCAGTCTGATCGGCGGGACGAAAGTGCCCAAAAGTCATATTCGCATTCAGGCTTACGGCACAGTAGATGAGCTGAATGCTTTTACCGGGTTGCTAAACGATCAATTATCGGATGCGCATAGTCGTGAGTTGTTGCTGGAAATTCAGGACCGGCTTTTCACCATCGGATCTTCCCTGGCACGTGACCCGGATAAGGAAATTGCTATGAAGATTCCTGACCTGAAGGAATCGGATATACTCCTGCTGGAAAACGAAATCGATCAGATGAATGCGAAATTGCCTGAGATGAAGTCATTTATTTTACCAGGCGGGCATATGGCCGTTTCCACGGCTCATATTTGCAGAACGATTTGCCGCCGTGCTGAGCGGTTAATTGTAGAACTCGACGAAAAGGAACATCTGGATCAACCGCTGATCATCAAATACCTGAACAGGCTGAGTGATTATTTTTTTGTGCTGGCGAGGTGGATTGGACATTTACTGGGAGCCGCAGAAATAAAGTGGATTCCCCGGAAGTAGTATGGTAGTCTGGAAGACTGGAAGACTGGAAGTGAAGTTCTTTAGTGAGGTGTGAAAGTAACTTTCAGTCTTCCAGTCTTTCAGACTTGTATCTTCCCATCCTGCATGCGTACAACCCGGTCGGACATGCCAGCAAGGGCTTCATTATGTGTTACCACCAGGAAAGTCTGATTAAATTTTTCCCTCAGCTCGAAGAATAACTGGTGAAGATCTTTCGCATTGGCGGAATCCAGGTTTCCGGTTGGTTCGTCCGCAAAAATGATATCTGGTGAATTAATCAGCGCGCGACAGACCGCAACCCTTTGTTGCTCTCCTCCCGACATCGCAGAGGGTTTATTTTCCATTCTGTGCCCTACCCCAAGGGTTTCGAGCAGTTCCCTGGCCCGGGCTTCCACTGCGGTTTTGCTTTTTGCTGCGATCCAGCCTGGAATACAAACGTTCTCAAGGGCTGTAAACTCGGGCAATAAATGGTGAAACTGAAAAACGAAACCAATATGCTTGTTCCGGAAAGAAGCTAAGTATTTACCCTTAAGCGTGTGCAATTCCTTGTTTTTGAGATAGATTTCGCCCTCAGCCGGTTCATCCAGCGTGCCCAGGATATGCAATAAAGTGCTTTTACCGGACCCGGAGGGGCCAACCATGCTCACAATCTCACCCGCATGGATGTTCAGATCTACCCCCTGTAATACGTGCAGCGCCCCATAATACTTGTGAATATTCCTTGCAGACAGGATCAGCTGGCCAGCCTCTGTTGGGATCATGCGCAAATATAACAACCCTGAGTTAAGGAGGAATCTCATAACCATCTATAAATGGTATTTGGTGGTTTCATTATAAAAATTACTTTTGCGAAAAATTAAAGGCAGGCTTTACCGCTTTTAGACGAGATATACCGATCAATCTGACCTTATTAAAAAAGCAGAAATTAAATAAAAGATACCGATGTTTTGGACACTTGAATTAGCCAGTTACCTTGAAGACGCACCCTGGCCTGCAACAAAAGATGAACTCATAGACTACGCCATCCGTTCAGGCGCACCTATTGAAGTAGTGGAAAACCTGCAGGAACTGGAAGATGAAGGAGAACTGTATGAAGGTATCGACGATATATGGCCCGACTATCCTTCACAGGAAGATTTTTTCTTTAACGAAGACGAGTATTAAGCTTAAAGTCTAAAGCCCAAAGCCTAAGACTTTTTAATAATTTAGAAATCCTCTTTTAATACGAGAGGATTTTTTAATTGGTAAATAAAATATTTAATGGCTACCGGAATGATAACAGTTTTAGGCCTGGGGCTTTAGGCTTTACGCTTCTGAATGATTTTTCTCCATATCAGTTACAACAGCTTCTGTAACGCCTGTAAATGAAAACCCTCCGTCATGGAAAAGATTCTGCATGGTTACCATCCGGGTAAGGTCACTGAATAAAACAGCCAGATAAGCTGCGCAATCGTCTGCACTCGCATTTCCGAGAGGACTCATTTTTTCTGCATATTCCTGGAACCCGTCAAATCCCTTCACACCACTGCCCGCCGTGGTTTTTGTAGGGGACTGGGAAACGGTGTTGATGCGCACTTTCTTTTTGATACCATAATAATATCCAAAACTCCGTGCAATACTTTCCAGCAGTGCTTTTGCATCCGCCATTTCATTATAGTCAGGGAAAACTCTTTGGGCGGCAATATATGTAAGCGCAACCACGCTCCCCCAATAGTTTATGGCATCCATTTGATAAGCCGTTTGCAAAACCCGATGAAAGGACATTGCTGAAATTTCAAGAGTCTTTAAGTTAAACCCATAGTCCAGGTCTGTATACGGACGTCCCTTTCGCATATTCACGCTCATACCTACAGAATGCAAAATAAAATCGATCTTACCTCCGAAATGAGTCATTGAATCTTCGAATAATTTTTTCAGGTCCTCTGATTTAGTAACGTCAGCACCAATCACAGGGGCTTTCACAGCTACTGCCAGTTTATTGATCTCACCCATGCGCAAAGCAACCGGCGCATTCGTCAGTACCAGTTCTGCTCCTTCCTCATAACAACGCAGAGCGGTCCTCCAGGCAAGAGACTTTTCGTCCAATGCACCAAATATGATTCCCTTTTTTCCTTTAAGCAGTTGATAGGCCATACAATCGATTG
>JABDFX010000096.1:0-10117 GCA_013286315.1 Bacteroidota bacterium
AAAGGTTTCAGTATGGGCGTCAAAAATGGAGAGTTGCATTTTTGGTGCAGATATTTTTTTTACACTGTCCTTCAGTGTCGTGTTTTCGCCACCGCGGCTTTCTTCGAGCTGTTTCAGTATTTGGTAGGCGCGATCTATCAGTGAGACAGGCATACCAGCCATTTTTGCGACATGGATACCGAAACTATGTGTTGAACCTCCGGGGGCTAGTTTGCGCAGAAAGATAATTTTATTTCCGAGTTCACGACTTGTTATGTGATAATTTTTTATACCAGGGAATAGATTTTCCAGTTCATTTAATTCGTGATAATGTGTTGCGAAAAGCGTTTTGGGTTTGTGGGCAGATTGATGCAGGAATTCTGCAATACTCCAGGCGATGGATATGCCATCATATGTCGATGTCCCCCTTCCGATTTCATCCAGTATAATGAGGCTGCGAGCAGTAATATTATTCAGAATACTGGCAGTTTCATTCATCTCTACCAAAAATGTGGATTCCCCCCCGCTTACATTATCAGAAGCACCGACTCGTGTGAAGATTTTATCTGTAAGTGGTATTTTGGCATGCGATGCTGGAACAAAACTACCCATATGACTCATGAGCGTTATAAGCGCCACCTGGCGAAGAAGAGCGGATTTACCGCTCATATTCGGACCAGTCAGAATAATGATTTGTTGACTCGACGGATCCAGCATTACATCGTTGGCGATATATTCATCACCAGGCGGAAGGTTCTTTTCAATCACCGGGTGTCGACTTTCTTTCAGTTCAAGTATTGGTTCTTCGACTATTACTGGTTTTTTATAATTTGAACGCAGGGCGTTGCCTGAAAAGCAAAGCAGACAATCCATTGTCGCTAATGCGGTACAATTTATTTGTATGGGTGAAATGTATTCCCGGAGTGAGAACATGAGTTTATCATAGATAATGGATTCAATCGTTTGAATTTTATCTTCTGCACCCATGATTTTTTCTTCATATTCCTTCAATTCAGGTGTAATATATCTTTCCGCATTGGTCAGGGTTTGTTTGCGGATCCATGTTTCCGGTACCTTATTTTTATGGGAATTAGTTACTTCAAGATAGTAGCCGAACACATTATTAAAGCTAATTTTTAAAGAAGAAATACCCGTTGATAATGATTCCTTATGTTGTAATTCTGCCAGGTATTGTTTTCCGTTAGATGCAATATTTCGAAGCATATCGAGCTCGGCGTCCACACCCGGCCTTACTAAATTTCCTTTAGACACAATTGCAGGAGGATTATCGACCAACTGAGTCAGAATCTGGTCCGCCATAGGCAAACAGGGATTCAAAAGGGCTGCCAATCTTTTTAAATAGGGATCAGGGCTATTTATACTGTTTTGTTGGATACGGAATATTTCATGGAGGCTGCGTCCAAGTTGCAATACTTCCCTGGGACTAATTTTTCTTGAAGGGATTCGGGAGAGCATTCTTTCGATATCTCCGCAAAGTTTAATATGATGAATGAGTTTCGTCCGCAAATCAGGTTCCCGGATGAAATACTCGACCAAATCAAGCCTTTCATTGATGGGAATCAGGTCCTTTAATGGCATAAGCATCCATCGTTTCATCATCCGGGCACCCATTGGAGATACAGTATTGTCCAGCGAACGCAATAGTGAAAATTGGTGTTCGGTGTTCGGCAGAAGCTCAAGATTACGAACTGTAAACTGATCCATCCATAAATAATTCTCCCTTTCAAGCCTTTGGATGGTTGTTATATGCTGCAGGTTTGGATGCTCCGTATCTTTCAGATAGTGAATGATCGCACCCGCAGCGATAATGCCCTGAGGAATCATTTCAATTCCAAAACCTTTCAAAGAATGTGTCTGAAAATGCCTGAGTAAAATTTCTTTAGCATATGCTTCGTCAAATACCCAGCTTTCAAGTGAATAGGTATAGAACCGGTCGCCATAAGTCTCCTTAAATATTTTTTGATGATTACGCTGGAAAATCACTTCTGCGGGCTGAAGTGTTTGAAGCAGTTGATCTATATAATCCGGATTACCTTGAGTTGTAAAAAATTCTCCTGTGGAAATATCCAGGAAAGCTATGCCCTGAATAGATTCTCCAAATTGAACGGCTGCCAGGAAATTATTGCTCTGGTGTTCCAGAAGCTTTTCCTGTGTAGCCGTTCCGGGAGTGACCATTTCAGTAATTCCACGTTTTACAATGCCTTTTGCGAATTTCGGGTCCTCCAGTTGATCACAGATGGCAACCCGGAAACCGCCTTTCACCAGTTTATGCAAATATGTATCCAGGGCGTGATGAGGAAAACCGGCCAGTTCGCTGGATGATGCCGATCCATTATTCCTCTTAGTAAGGGTAATGCCTAATATTCGGGAAGCATGTATAGCGTCTTCTCCGAAAGTTTCATAAAAATCACCCACGCGGAATAATAGAAGGGCATCCGGATATTTTTGTTTAATCGCCCGGTGTTGCTGCATCAGGGGAGTGTCTGTTGAAATTTTAGACATGCGGAGGATCCGTTACTGTTGAACAGCTGCTTTTAGCGCCGGATGCGGCAAATGTAAGAAAGCGATTCTCAAAAATTACAGGGATTCACACGTTGTGAACAACTTAAAAAACCCGTCTGATGTCGTTTTAACAACAACAGAAGGATCATTTATATGAAATACCTTCCGGGTTTAGCCATTGAGCCTTAGACGATGAACCGCCTTTAGACTTAACTTTGTATTATGCGAAAACTTCGGATGGACGAACTTCCGCGTAAGAGCACAAATGAAATTCGGGAGGCAGAGAAACTACCCGTAATCCTGGTTTTGGAAAATATCAGGAGCATGCATAATGTGGGAAGTGTCTTTAGAACAGCTGATGCTTTTCTGACAGAAGCTATTTATCTCTGTGGCTATACCCCTCAGCCTCCCCACCGGGATATACATAAAACAGCCCTCGGTGCTACGGACACGGTGGCATGGAGGTATGTGGAGAAAACGGTGGATGCATTAACGTTCCTTAAGACAGCTGGTTATCGGATTCTGGCGGTGGAACAGGTATCCGGGAGTATACCCCTTCAGCAGTTTAAATTGCAATCTGGTGAGAAAATAGTATTGATTTTTGGAAATGAAGTGCAGGGAGTAAGTGAGGAAGTGTTGGAATATTGTGACGGTTGCATTGAAATTCCGCAGTTCGGAATGAAGCATTCGCTCAATGTTTCAGTAGCTGCCGGGATGGTTTTATGGGAGCTGGTGAGAGCGGTTGTTTAATATTCACCAAATAAAGTCTACATGTCCCGTTTTAAAAATTATTTGAGCTTAATCAAATTTTCACACACTTTATTTGCATTGCCCTTCGCAATGATAGGTTTTTTCCTGGGCATATTTGGAACAAAAATTATTCATGAAAGCGGGTCACCCGGTTCGGGTCAACTGTTGATTCGTTTCGTGTTAGTCTTGATTTGTATGGTAACGGCAAGAAGTGCTGCGATGGCTTTTAACCGATATCTGGACAGGAACTTCGATGCCCGGAATCCCAGGACAGCTATCCGGGAGATTCCGCGCGGCATTATTGCGCCAAATAATGCACTGCGTTTTGTGATCATTTGTTGTGCGGCTTTCACGATCACCTGCTGGTTCATCAATCCGATTTGTTTTTATCTTTCTCCTATTGCACTGTTTGTGGTCTTATTTTATAGTTATACCAAAAGGTTTACACCGCTATGTCATCTGGTGCTTGGTCTTGGTTTGTCTCTGGCGCCTATTGGCGCCTTCCTGGCAGTGACAGGTCATTTTGAGTCGCTGCCTCTTCTTTTTTCAGGAGCCGTTATTTGTTGGGTTAGTGGCTTTGATATCATCTATGCCCTGCAGGATGTTGATTTTGATAAATCAGAAAACCTTTTTTCAATTCCGGTGGCTGTTGGCAAAAAAAACGCGCTGTGGATATCCGGGTTGCTTCATGTGCTCAGTGCTGCATTTGTAATCGCAGCGGGATTTGTGGGTGGCTTTGGCGGATGGTACTGGGTGGGCATATTTCTGTTTACCGGTATGCTTATTTATCAGCATATTATAGTTAAGCCAAACGATGTTAGTAGGGTGAACCTGGCGTTTATGACGGCCAACGGAATAGCCAGCGTTATTTTTGCTTTCTTTGTGATTGCCGATATATATATCACTCATAAACATTGGTAAGGCATGGCGAGAATATTAGCAATAGATTATGGATTGAAAAGAACCGGTATAGCCGTAACAGACCCATTGCAAATTATCGCTTCGGCTCTAACCACCATTGAGTCGGCAAAGATTTTTACTTTTTTAGGGGAATATATCCAAAAAGAGGCAGTTGAATTGATTCTCATCGGCGATCCCCGGAATCTGGATGACAGTCCCACAGATATTTCGAACGATGTGCACAGGGTGATTAAAATCTTGCAAAAAAAGTTTCCGAAAATCCCTGTTATAGCTGTTGATGAAAGGTATAGTTCGCTGATGGCTTCACGGGCAATGCTCGCTATGAATATGAAAAAGAGCCGCCGTCGGGAAAAAGGGATGGTTGATCAGTTGGCGGCAACGATGATGCTTCAGGAATACCTTTCAAAAGCGTAAAGCCTGAAGCCTAAAGTGTAAAGCTTTTTGTAGGAAAGAAGGTCCGGTAATAAATCATAATCAATCAAAAAATGAAAAGCATTAAGCTTTACGCTTTTAGCTTAATGCCTAATAATGTAAATTTGCGTTATGATACTTCCGATTGTCGCTTATGGCGCGCAAGTTTTAAGGACCCGTGGCGCAGAGGTAAAACCCGACTATCCCGGACTCGAAAAACTGATTGAGGACATGTGGGAAACCATGTACGAAAGCAGCGGGGTGGGATTGGCTGCTCCGCAGATAAATAAGTCGATTCGCTTGTTCGTTATCGACAGCACACAGATTTTTACGAACCTGGAAGATGATGAACAGGGCAAGTATCCGGACGCACCCGGATTGAAGGAAGTATTTATCAATGCCAAAATAATCAAGCTGAATGGCGAACCCTGGCCTTATACAGAAGGCTGTTTGAGTATTCCAAAGATCCGGGAAGAAATTCTTCGTAATGAAGAAGTAGAGCTTGAATATGAAGATCAGCAATTTCAGCATCATATAAGAACTTTCAACGGATTAACCGCTCGTGTGATTCTGCATGAATATGATCATATAGAAGGAAAATTATTCATTGATTATCTCAAGCCTCTTAAGAGAAAATTGCTGAAGGGTAAACTCGATGATATCTCCAGGGGTAAAATCACTGTGGATTATAAGATGAGTTTTTCAAACTGAAATTACTGAGAATTATTTTTTCAATACTCAGTTTCGTCAACTAAAACATTGCTGGTTTTAAGTTTTTGGGTTATTAGAGTAACTACGCCATTTTTCAATCACCGCTGACATATCATCAGGTAATACACTATTAAACAGCATTTCCTGTTTTGTAGCCGGATGTATAAAGCCAAGTGTTTTGGCATGAAGAGCCTGCCTTTGGCAGATTTCAAAGCAATTTTCAACAAATTGTTTGTACTTATTGAATATAGTTCCTTTTAATATTTTATTTCCCCCATATGTCTCATCATTAAACAGGGGATGCCCGATATATTTCATATGTACCCGGATCTGATGTGTTCGGCCTGTTTCCAGTATACATTTTATCAGGGTTACATAGCCAAACCTTTCCAGCACTTCATAATGTGTGACAGCTTCTTTTCCGAAGTCTCCCTCCGGATATGCTTCAAATAATTTCCGGAAACGATGATGTCGACCGACATGCGCTACAATGGTGCCTTTATTTTCTTTCAGATCTCCCCAAACAAGGGCCACGTATTCTCGCTTGATTGAATGGTTAAAAAATTGCTTGGCCAGACTTGCTACAGCATGGCTCGTTTTGGCAATTACCAGGAGGCCACTGGTATTTTTATCTATCCGGTGCACCAATCCGAATCTTGGTAAAGTTTCTTCCGAAATAGATTTATTTTCTTCCTGCAAATAATAGGCGACCCCGTTGATTAATGTTCCGGAATAATTCCCTGAGGCAGGATGAACAACAAGGCCGGGTGGTTTATTAATGATAAGAATTTCATCATCTTCGTAAAAAATATTCAGTACCATTTTCTCGGGGATAATATTTTCACCCACTTTCTCCTTGTCAGAAAAGCAGACAATGTTATCACCCGGTCGCACTTTATAGTTAGCGGAAGCCGTTTTATTATTTACCAGCACCATTCCTCCGTCGATGGCCTGCTGTACTTTGTTGCGTGAAATATTTTCAATACGTGCCGTCAGGAATTTATCGAGTCGTACGGATTCCTGGCCGCCGCTTACAACCAGATTCATTCTTTCATACAAAATCTCGGAAAACTCGGCCGAATCATCTTCATTGATCCCCGTCGCAGATTCGGCATCTGTCATTTCCAATGCTGTAAGATCTTTACTATCCGGATGCCGGACTTCAGATCCTCTTGACTTCTTGGGCATAAAGGCAAAAATACATTCTTATGCTCAAAGCTTAAAGCGCAAAGCCTAAAGCTGTATTTTACGGTTTTGGATAGCTGGACTATGATGCCCTAAACCCGACTATGCCTGTATGATGAACAAATCTAAGTATTGCTTTATGCCTTGCGCTTTAGGCTTTGGGCTTTAAAACGTAATTTTGCCGGATGCAAAAGCAGCCCGTTTTTTTTAGAGACTTAGGTATGATGGAATACACGGAAGCGTGGGAATATCAGGAAAGCCTGCTCAAACAAAATGTGGATATCAAAACCAGATACCATGCAGCAAAAGACAAGCAGAGAAAAAATACGACAAATTACCTGCTTTTCGTAGAACATCCGCCGGTTTATACGCTTGGTAAAACGGGTCATGAAGAAAATGTATTATTGGATGAAGAGGAATTACATGAACGGGGAATCTTATTTGTAAAAACAAATCGCGGTGGTGATATTACCTTTCACGGACCGGAACAGATCGTAGGTTATCCTATTCTGGATCTCGAGAAATTTGGAACCGATATTGGCAAATACCTGCGGAACCTGGAAGAAATCATCATCCGCACACTGCAAGAGTATGGTATCCAGGGAGAAAGATCGAGTGGTGAGACGGGGGTTTGGCTGGAACCAGGCGTAGTGGGCAGGGAAAGAAAAATTGCCGCATTCGGAGTAAGATGCAGTCGCTGGATCACAATGCATGGATTTGCTTTCAATGTTAATACAGATCTTCAATATTTTGATGGAATCATACCTTGCGGTATCAAAAATAAACAGGTAACCTCACTCGCCCGCGAACTCGGTCGCAATATTGATCTGGCAGATGTAAAAGAGAAAATCAAATCTCATTTTGAAGAAGTTTTTGAAGCTGAACTAAAGTTGATGGAAGAAGTTGGTGTTTAATGTTAGCCATCGCAGAATCGACTTTTGGTTTACAGTCTATTCATGTGGAATAAGGAATTTGTTTTTTTCTTTTAATTTTCCATCTTCGTATAATTCGAAACGGAACCACCCGGCATGTCCGAAATTAGTCTTATCGATGATGAGTATAGGGTCCTTGATATCTTTCACTTCCATTACCGGTGTATTATCAGGTTCAAAGAAAGCCACGAAATATTTTTTTGTCTTGCAGTCTGGCAAAGCAATAGAAATATTGCCGTCTTTGGCTGCGAATACATAAGGAGAAATCTTATAAACCTCCCTGGGCTCTTTATAAACCTCAATAAAAGGTTTGATCTGCAGGGTATCGGCATTCACAAAATACAATGTGTCCTTGGTTTGTTTTACCAGTGAATCACTGAAACGTCGCACTTGGTTGCCCTCCAGTTGCATGATCACGGTATCCCTTCTTTTGACAAATAATATTTTTTCTACTGCAATAGTAGGGGATTTAATTTTGCCTGGATTCGTTACAGAAGGTTTTTTCATGCTGGAGTTATCCATCATATAGTAAATCCGGGAGTTGTCAATTTTAGGAAGAATCAGGTATTTCTCCTCCTCTTCCGCTGGTTTCACAATCGGGGGCGCGGGATCTGTTTTACTAACGTTTGCCGAATTGGGAACGGTTGCAGACTGTCCTGTTTCAGCAACAGCGGACCGGGTTACTGGTGCGACCGGCACCACTTGCTTTCGCGTAGATCGACCCTGATCAGTTTTTTGTTTGGCTCCGTGAATCTGCTTTGTACTTGCCGCTGGTTGTTCCACACGCTCCAAAACGGGTCTTCTGGATTTAGTAAACATGTATTTACTGTTCGGAAACAAAATAAAGATGCGGTAATACATTTTAGAGCTACCGGGTTTGCTGTCTACAAAACCATTTTCAGGTATTTGCGGGTCCGGAACAGTTAAAAGTGTAGTGAAATTGCGAAGGCTGTCCGTAGATCTTTGTATGCTGATTTGATTAACAGAGGGGTAGCCATTTCGCCAGCTAATCAGGACTTTCCCGCTGGACTTCAGCGAGGCTGTAAAACCGGGCAGGGTATCCTGCGCTTTTGCGTAGGGCAGGATGAAAATGGAAACTAAAATCAGCGCAAAATGGAACCGCATGGCACGAACTTATCTTTAATCTAGGTCCCGGCAAAGATAAGGGAAGCCCTTATTTTGGTTCCTTAAAACCCAAGCAGGCCCGGTGTTAAGGAACGGTTTCCCTGAAGACCTCCGGTGTGTAAAACGAGTATCCGGCTACCCAGCGGAAATAATTTCATATCCGCCATACTTATAACGGCAAAAAGCAATTTTCCGGTATATACAAAATCTGTCGGAATTCCAGATTCCGCGTATGTTGTATTCATAGATCCGGTTAATGATGCATTGTATTTTGCATATCCACCAAAATGATAATCATGAACCATCTGAACATTGGCTATTTTGAACCGGTCTTTTAACCAGGAAATGTCGATGGGCTCCAAATCCCGGGTACCTTTCAGAATGGATATACCGATCAATTTAAGATCCGGATGTGAACTGTTGACTAATCCCGCCAATGTGGTACCGGTTCCCACAGCCAAGCATATATGTGAATATTCTCTTTGAGGCACAAGAGATAAAATTTCTTCAGCCCCCCTCAGTCCCTCAATACCAGCGCCACCTTCGGGAATCAACATAGAATCCCGAATGGTTTCAACTTTGAGATCTGTATATTTTTCTACCCAATTATCCGACAGGTCTGACCTTTTATTCTGGTCGAACAACGTTCGGGGAAGGAAAATAAGCTTCATACCGTATTCTTTTGCTGCAATCAGTGTATGTGAAAGAAGAAGTGGCTGTTCTCCGCGAATCATTCCGATGGAACTTAAACCGTGCAGACGGGCTGTCGCTGCCAGCGCCAGCAGATGATTCGAATAGGCGCCACCGAAACTAATCAGCGTTCTCTTATTATTGTGATTTGCTTTTTCGAGAAAGTATTTTAATTTGAACCATTTATTCCCTGAAATTTCAGAGTGAATTTTGTCCAGCCTCAAAATATCCACACGCAATTCATTTTGACGAAATACTTCAAGATCCCATGAATCCAGGGTGATCTTCGTTAAATCAGGTCTTATATCAGGCACGATAATTCTTATTCTTTTTTATGTTTATTATTTAAATTCGCCTCGCATTAAAATTACGGTAATGAAACCAACCTTATTGATTCTTGCGGCAGGAATGGCATCGCGCTATGGTAGCATGAAACAAATACAATCATTTGGTCCTTCGGGGGAAACCATTATGGATTATTCCATTTATGATGCGATTCAAAGCGGGTTTAAAAAAGTTGTTTTCATCATCCGGAAAGATTTTGCAGAAGACTTTAAAAATATTTTTGAACCAAAATGGGGGAAAAAAGTAGAAACGGACTATGTGTACCAGGAATTGGAATCCTTTCTGGATGGATATCAACCTCCGCCTGATCGTTTAAAACCTTGGGGCACTGCCCATGCTGTACTTTGTGCAAAATCCGCCATCCAGGAGCCTTTTGCTGTAATTAATGCCGATGATTTCTATGGTAGAGACGCATTTGTTAAAGCGTACGAATTCCTGACAACTGCCAGTAACATTTCTACTTATAGTATTATTGGATATGATCTGTCTAAAACACTTTCTGAAAATGGTTCAGTAAGCCGGGGCGTTTGTGAGGTGGACAAGGA
>JABDFX010000096.1:10127-10809 GCA_013286315.1 Bacteroidota bacterium
GTCCGGAACGTGAAAAGTCCTTCCTCCTTCTTCGTAAGTAATTTCTCCTTTATCATTACGAAGAAGGAGGAAGGACTTTTCACGTTCCGGACACTGCAAAAGTTTCGATGAATTTTTGGTGCTTTGACCCGTCAGTTTTTACTTTCATTGAAAAAATATTTAAGGAATTTCTTGCTAAAAGTGGTCAGGAATCAAAATCGGAATTTTTTATTCCCATTATTGGAGACCGGTTTATTCACGAAGGAAGAGGTCAAATAAAAATCATACCTACGGCTTCGAGTTGGTTTGGCGTCACATATAAGGAAGACGCACCGTCGGTTCAGGAAAGCATAAACAGGCTGGTCGATTCAGGCACTTACCCGGAGAAACTATACTAGTATATGAGTATATGAGTATAGGAGTATAAGAGTATAGGAGTGTTTTGTCTTTAATTAATAATTGACAATTAACAATTAGCAATTCTCTTAGTAGCTTTTAACGAGGTAAATAAATTCTTGTATTTTTTTTATCTGTTGTACGCGATCCATGCTTTTTACACTGGATGTTTGTGGTAAATGGATGGATGTTAAACTGGAATCCGTTTTTGAAACAAGAGTAGAATCCTTTTTCATATCGTCCAGTGCGATATAAATATTTTTAGAGCGGATTGCAAAGACAGCGCCCTGAACGTGTTCCTGCCTGT
>JABDFX010000097.1:0-424 GCA_013286315.1 Bacteroidota bacterium
ACAAGGGCACAGGAAGTTATGGAAGTCCAGCAGGAGATTTCTTATGAAAAAAACCAGGAAAAGGTAGGAAAGACATTTAAGACAATGGTTGATAAAAAGGAATCCGGCCGTTATATCGGAAGAACGGAATTTGATTCTGTAGAGGTGGACAATGAAGTGATTATTAGATCAACCTATCCTTTACATATTGGCAATTTTGTTTCTGTTCAGATGACAAAGGCATACGATTTTGATCTGGAAGGGCAGGTGGTTTGATCTGAATCTGCGTATTGAACAAAATAAAACACTTGATGTTAGATATCCCTTTAAAGACTGTTACTTCACTCCAGCCATTCATTATGAACTTCTCTGCCAAAATCGTATGCCTTTGTCATCTGAACAGAAACAAAATTGCCAATATGTAAAGGATAGGTTGATCTAATAA
>JABDFX010000097.1:434-10737 GCA_013286315.1 Bacteroidota bacterium
TTCATTATGAACTTCTCTGCCAAAACTATTCCTTATCAGCAAACAGGACATTTTTCCGGAATCATCACAGAATATCTGAACGGAAATGATTTTCTCAGACATTTCTACGAGCACCCCGTATCCTTTGCCGGTTTGGAAGCGTCTATGCATGAGCGTGAGAAATTCGCTACGGACCGCCCGTTACTTGTAAAATCATTGGAAGAACAATATAGCGGACTGACTATTCATGCCCCTGTGGTGAAAAACATTAGCAGTCTTTCCGATAAAAATACCTTTACCATCACAACTGCTCATCAGCCTGCCATATTTACGGGATCATTATATTTTATATATAAAATACTTCATGTCATAAAAATGGCGGAGGTACTTTCCCAAAGATTTCCGGATAAACATTTCGTTCCTGTTTTTTATATGGGAAGTGAAGATGCCGATCTGGATGAATTGGGAAATATATACCTGGGCAATGAAAAACTGGTTTGGGACACCAGGCAAACAGGTGCCGTCGGCAGGATGCATACGGAAGGTCTGGAAAAAATCATTCATCGTATAGAAGGTGAATTTGCAGGTCACGCTTTTGGGCCGGAATTAATTCAACTGCTTAAGGATTGTTATCTCAGTTCTGAAAATATTCAGCTGGCAACATTAAAATTATTGCATCATCTGTTCGGATCTTACGGATTGATTGTGTTAATACCGGATAATCGGCTACTGAAGTCAGTTATGCGGGGAGTCTTTAAGGACGACATGACCAGCCACATACCATTTAAAATTACGGAAGAGAATGTAAAACGGCTTTCAGAAAAATATCCGGTGCAGGCGAATCCACGGGAAATAAACCTGTTTTACCTGAAGGACGATATGCGTGAACGGCTGGATTTCAGAGATGAGAGATTCGTGGTGCATAATACTCATATTCGTTTCCGGCCGGATGAAATGGAAAGAGAGCTGGCCAATTTTCCAGAACGATTCAGCCCGAATGTAATTCTCAGGGGGCTTTACCAGGAAACCATTTTGCCGAATATTGCATTTGTGGGTGGTGGAGGTGAAACTGCTTACTGGCTTGAATTTAAGCCGCTTTTCAAACATTACCGTGTTCCTTTTCCGGTTTTGATTTTACGTAACTCTTTTTTATTAATCAGAAAGAACTGGCGGAATAAGATTGAAAAAGCCGGGCTCACAGATGAATCTCTTTTTAAACCAGAAGAAGAATTGATGGAATCTTTTGTCCGCCGGAATTCTTCCCATCAGTTGAATCTGGAAAAACAAATGGCAGAATTGAGTCATTTTTATTCATCGGTTAAGAGTATTTCGGGCGCGGTTGACAAAACACTGGAACAGCATGTAGAAAAGTTGGAAACCCAGGCACTCCAGAAACTGGAGGAACTTGAAAAAAAGATGCTGCGTGCCGAGAAGAAAAATCATGAGGAGGTTCGGCGAAAAATTCACGAGATCCGGGAAGCATTGTTTCCTATGGAAAATCTGCAGGAGAGGATGGACAATTTCATACCGTGGTTTGCCGAATACGGAAATGCTTTTCTGGAAGTCATATATCAAAATTCGCTGTCGCTTCAACAGGAATTTACTATACTGGAAGAGAACAACTGAAAGTTAAGAGTTAATAGTTATTCCCTTTTTGCAACTTGAAATACAGATCAGGCTGATATTCCATGTTTTAAACTACGCCCAGGTAAACGTTGAGTCTGGAGCGATGTGGGTAATTTTAATTCCGGGCAATTTAGGTTGTAGCCACTGCACAAGATATTCCATACCCGCATCTTCACTGTAGGCATGTCCCAATACGATCAAGGACACGGATTTCCCCAGCGCCCTCGAATCTCTGATATATTCAGGCGTTTCCCATTCAGGCGATTCGCCTGCAATGAGCAGGTCGGCCTTGTTTTCGATCAGCATTTTTACCTGTCTCTGCCCACCTCCGGCACCTGGCATCAACGCTATAATACTGCAGTTGGCGGTTTCATCACCTATATAACGTATATGCGGAATTTTCAATGAATCTTTAATATGCCTGACGATGCCAATGAGTGGCTGCGCCGGAATCTGAAACACATTTTCTTCTTTCGGATTATAACTCAGCCAGTCAGTTTTTAACAGTACGCCGTGCAGTATGCCATCTGGTTTCATGCGGTGCCAGTAATCGTGAAAGCGCCATACTGCAATCTGATATTTATCCAGCAATTCCTTTTTTTCTTTTACAGTGGTATTGTTTTCGACCCAGTTTGGATCATCCGTGTGATTATAAAAAGTGGGTTCATGGGTAATAATAAAATTCGCCTTCATTTTTGCCGCCGCCTGTATCACCTTTACAGTGGCAAACATAGTCGTTACGATGCCGGTTACAATCTGGTCGCCAGACCCGCTTTTCAGAGTGTCCACCGTTTCGTTTAATTTACCTCCCGGCACTTCTGCAATAATTCGTTCAATAACCTGAGAAACTGTCATCGGTTCAATTAAAGTGAAGTGATCGAGTAGCGGATTGGCCATGACGCCGGCAGCGCCTGCTTTCACAACATTTCCAATAAAATCCCTGCGTTTATAGAGTTGCTTTACCATAAATAAATTAGACATTTAAAGGTCAATCGAAATTATTTTCCCATCCGTCCTTTTTCAGCCGTGCAATTTTTTCATTCACTTCTGATTCCATCGTTTTCTTATAGGCCTGCAGTTTTGTGGAGATGGTTTCATCAAAAGCACCCCAAAATGGACGCGGCCAGTATGCCCGCATTTTTTAGACGCATTCAACGCCACAGTCGCTACTGGAATACCATTTGGCATTTGCAACATAGAAAGAATGGAATCCCAGCCGTCGAGTGAATTGGAAGATTTAATCGGAACGCCAATAACCGGTAATGATGTAAGAGATGCAACCATACCTGGCAGGTGTGCGGCACCCCCGGCCCCTGCAATGATAACTTTAAATCCC
Organism: Bacteroidota bacterium; assembly: GCA_013286315.1. Classification (GTDB taxonomy): domain Bacteria; phylum Bacteroidota; class Bacteroidia; order Chitinophagales; family Chitinophagaceae; genus Puia. Next base: position 3,376 of record JABDFX010000097.1, read on the forward strand.
CTTTCCCTCGCTTTTGTTGCATAGCTCATCAGTCGCTGAGGGGTACGGTGAGCAGAAACGATGGTGAGTTCAAAGGGAATATTAAACGATTTGAGGAAATCCGCTGCAGCTTGCATGACCGGAAGATCACTGTCGCTTCCCATAATGATGGCCACTTGATTCATACTATTGTTTGGGGTTGAAGAGATATAATTCGCAACTTCTGTTTGATGGCTTTTGCTTTATAAACAAGATCGGATTTCTCCGGACTCAATATAGTGGCATGACCCATTTTTCTTCCGGGTCTGGTTTCCTTTTTCCCATACAGATGCAGAAATACATTTTCCATCTTCAAAACCTCTTCAATTCCTTCATAGCTTGCTTCTCCAGAATGTCCTTCACTTCCAATCAGATTTACGATTGCTGCATGCATGATATGTTTAGGATTTCCTAATGGATAGCCCAGCATGATCCGCCACAACATGTCGAATTGTGAACTGAAATTAGCTTCGATGGTATGGTGACCACTGTTGTGTACCCGGGGAGCTGTTTCATTGACCAACACATCCCCGTTCTTATCTAAAAAAAGTTCAACTGCAAAAATGCCCGGGGTTTTCAAATCCTTGACTACTTTGAGTGCGATCGCTTCGATGCGCCAGGCTGTTTGTTGGGGTACTTCTGCCGGGCTCAATTGGTAGTCAAGTTGGTTAAGGACAGGATTAAAAATCATTTCCACCGGTGGATAGAGAGCAGTCTGTCCGGTGGCGTTGATAGCTACTATCTGGGATATTTCTTTATGGATATCTACTTTTTTCTCAAGTATAGATGGCTGGTCGAAAGCCAGCTGATATTCCTTTTCTCCATTTAAGAGCTGAACACCCCGGCCATCGTATCCACCTGAGGCAAGTTTGTGAACAGCCGGGAAAAAGTCCGCGTATTTTCTCAGATCCTCCCGTCTTTCAGTTACTCTGAACGCTGAAGTTGGAATTTCATTTTCTTTATAAAATTGCTTTTGAAGGATTTTATCACGAATGATGCGCAACGCAGAAGGTTTAGGATAAATTTTAACATCTTCCGTTTCCAGTTTTTTCCAGGGCTTCCACGTTAACAGATTCAATTTCAATAGTGATGCCGTCAAGCCCTCTCCCGAACTGATATACGTCCTCAAATTTCCGGATGTCCCCCAGGGTAAAATGGTGGCAAAGATGGGCTGCAGGGCATTCCGGGTCGTTTTCCATCAAATAGGTCTCCACCGGATAATTGGCAGCGGCCTGTAAAAGCATCCTTCCAAGCTGTCCCCCGCCTAATATTCCGATTTTGAGCATTTTTCCAATTATGGCATGAAGATAAAACAATCTGGTTTTCAAGGTTGCGGACATAATAATATGGCCGTATTTTTGTTTTAATAAGTAACTTTCCGTACCAATGCACATTATTTTTTCTTGCATGAAGAGAATCCGGTTTTCCCATCAGGCATTGATCCTTTTCTGCTTGATTTTATGGTCTTCAACGCTTTTTTCCCAAACTTCCAATTCATATAACGTCCGTTTTCTGGATAATCAGAAAAGCTACCCCAAAATCAGCGAAATGATGAGCCGGGAAGATGATACCCTGCAAAAGCAGTTTGCAATCAAACAGCTGGTATGGCCTGCCCGTTTCATCTATATACGCTCTTTTAAGTACGACAGCGAAATGGAAGTATGGGTTAAAAACAAACAAAACGAAAAATATAAGCTTTTTAAGACATATAGAATCTGCGCCCTGGCCGGTTCCCTGGGTCCCAAAAGGATGGCAGGTGATTACCAGGTTCCCGAAGGCTTTTATTATATCAATGAATTCAATCCCAGAAGTCTTTATCATTTATCACTGGGTCTGAATTACCCGAATGCTTCTGACAGAATGCTTTGCGACCTTTCCCAACCCGGCGGCGATATTTATATCCACGGAAGTTGTGTAACTACCGGCTGTATACCCATTACAGATGGTCAAATTGAGGAGCTTTATGTGCTGGCCGCCCATGCAAAAGATATGGGTCAGGACTTTATTCCGGTTCATATATTTCCCGTCAATTTCAGTAATACAAGAAGTGTTGCTTACCTCAACCATTTCCTGGCAAATTTTAATGAGTTTGTTCCTTTCGAAAAGAGTATGCAGAATGCCTTTTTTTATTTTGAAAAAAACCACCAGGTTCCTCCCGTTATTGTAAATCCGAAGGGTGAATATGTAATAGAAGAAACACCCGTGCCCGCTTCGCTTCCGAAAACAGAAACTAAAATAGTTAATAAAATCAGTCACCCTGAGCAGCCGATACCGGAAGATGAGCTTGCGATCAGCGTAGATAAACTGCCCCTGTATCCGGGTGGGAATCCTGCATTTAAGATATTTATAGACAAACTCAGCGCCGAAATGATCAAAGAACTTGATCCGGGTCAGCGTAAAGCCTTTGTACTGATGGAATATATTATCGATGAAAATGGAAAAACCATCTATGCCAATGCGATCAGCGGAGGCAATGAAAAAATGAATTTAAAAATTGAGAAAGCTTTTACTGATATGGCTTTATGGACTCCGGCTCTTCGTCAGGGGAAAAATGTGCCCTTCAAACTCAAGCAAAACATTATGGTGGAAGCACCTTAAAAGCGTAAGGCCTAAAGCGTAACGCCTGACGTCCGAAAAAATGCCTCATACTTCATGGTTTTACCTGCCCTGATTAATTAACGAATCAAAGTGAAACGCCATATTAGGCGTTAAGAGTTACGCTATAGGTTTTAAGCTTTTAATACATCAGGGTTTGTACGGTTTCCGCCGACCATTGTTGTAAAACTATTTTTCTTCCCTGTATCAGATTTTCAAGAAGTTCTTTTTGGTAGTGTCTGATGGTTAATATCGTTAATCCATTTTCTATCTCAACATCAAAAATCTCCGAAGCTTCAATTGCCAGTATTTCGATTTTCTCAGGAATATTATCCGCACATACTTGTAAAATGACTGCGCCAGACTGAATCAGATTGGCTAGTATATGGTGGGAGGCGAGTATCTTATATAATTTAGCCGTGCCTTCTTCTCCCACAAAAGAAAAATCCTTTGACCTCAGGTGAATGAGCACCTGATTTTGTTTTAAAACTATAATGGGTGGCAGATTGGAAATATGTTTTGAATGAATGAGTGTACCGGGCAGCTTTGGATCCAGAAAACACTTCACGTGAAGAGGGATGTTCTTATTTTGCAAAGGCTTGATCGTTTTTGGATGAATAACCTGAGCTCCGTAAAAAGCCATTTCTATCACTTCGTCATAACCCAGTTCTCTTATATACCGGGCATTTGGAAATGCTTTTGGATCTGCATTCATGACGCCTTCCACATCCTTCCAGATGGTCAGAAAGTCTGCTTCCATCAGATTGGCAAAAATAGCTGCAGAATAATCACTCCCCTCCCTTCCCAGGGTGGTACTTTCATTGGCATCTGTTGAGCCGATAAATCCCTGTGTCAAAATAATATTGGTCTTATTAAACAACGGAAGAATCAATTCGGAAAACCGGACAGAGGTTTTTCCCCAGTCTATATTGGCGGCGCGGAACTGATCATCTGTTGCAAAAATATCCCGTACGTCGACCCAATGATTCAAAATACCTTCCTTGTACAAAAAGTTACTGACGATAGAAGTAGAAAGGAGTTCACCGACACATACGATCTGATCGTAATAATAATTATAAGGCCTGACAGGTTTATCGTGCAATAACCATTCTACCTCTGTAAAAAAATCTGCCATCCGTTGCCGGAAAATATTATTTTCTCCCGCACTTAAGGATTCGGCAATCTGCAGGTGGTTGAGTCTGATCTGATTAAAAAGCTCCACTGCTTTTGCAATATCACCCGTATAAAACGCTTCAACCACTTTCTCCAGTGCGTTGGTTGTTTTACCCATAGCAGAAATTACGATCAGGATTTTTTCCGAGTCATAATTTCTAAGTATGGCTGGCAGATTTCGGATGCGTGAGATAGAATCGACGCTTGCGCCTCCGAATTTGAAAACTTTCATATTTGCTGGTTTATCAAAGGCGCAAAGATAATATGGATCAGGATCGCAATAACTATGTTAAAAAAACTTCCAGGTAAAACGAGTTCAGAAATCAATTGTATATTAAACTGAATTTAATAGACCATGATAACTATTTTTTATAAATTGAATCTTTGTATAATTTTCCTGATAGGATTCCATCCCGGAAACCGGGAAAGAAATTTGGAGACTATGGAGTCTGATATACTGAAATATGTAAACGAGGACCGTATGGCACACGGGCTTTCTCCATTACAAATGAATCAGTTGGAATCTTCCCTGGCATCCAAACACAGTCTTGATATGTCTTTGGGAAAGGTAAAATTCGGACACGATGGGTTTAACGCACGTGCTAAAACCATTCAAAAGGCACTGGGCAGTACAGAAGTTGGTGAAAATGTGGCCGAAGGTTCAATGACAGCGCGAGAAGTGGTAGACGGTTGGCTGCATAGTCCGGGACATAAGAAAAATATTGAAGGCAACTTTACACTTACGGGAATTGGTTACGCTTCTAATAAAAAGGGGGATATCTATTTCACACAGATTTTTTCCAGGTAGGCTTGAGATGTTACAGCATTTAAAATGCATGCCGTAACTTGCCTGCCATGGAAAAAACAAGTCATTATTTCCGTCAGGGATCTTACAAAAAAGTATGGGGAGTTTGAAGCAGTTAAGCAAATCAGTTTCGACGTTTTTCGGGGAGAAATTTTCGGACTACTGGGTCCCAATGGTGCCGGTAAATCCACCACACTTGAAATCATTGAAACACTTCGCGAAAAAACATCCGGCACAGTCGTTGTAGATGGTATTGATCTGGACAGGAGTCCCAATGAAATTAAAAAGCGTATTGGCGTTCAATTACAAACCTCCGGTTATTACCCAAATCTGAACTTAACGGAATTGCTCATGTTATTCGGTGGTTTATATAACCGGGATATTAAACCCATGGAATTTCTGGGGAAAGTGAATTTGTTGGACAAGGCTAAATCAAAATATAAAGTGCTCAGCGGAGGACAAAAACAAAGATTTTCCATTGCCACGACATTGATCAATCAGCCGAAGATTATTTTTCTGGACGAGCCCACCACCGGTCTCGATCCGCAGGCCAGGAGAAATCTTTGGGAATTGGTTCAGGATATCCGCACTTCCGGTACGACGGTAATTATTACAACGCACTATATGGACGAGGCGGAGGTTCTTTGCGACCGGGTTGCCATTATGGATTCAGGGAAAATTATTGCATTGGATTCGCCCGATCAGTTGATTGACAGACTTGTAGCATCCGGATTCGAACGGCCTAAAGAAGTGAAAAAGGCAAATCTGGAGGACGTATTTATTCAAATGACCGGGAAGGAGTGGAGGGAAGATTAACAAGTCTGGAATACTGGAAGACTGGAAGTGTATTCAATATTAGATTCATAACTGCTTACTAACTTAATAATTATGGATAATTTGAAATATCCTATCGGGAGATACGAACCAAAGCCTTTTTCTGAAGAATTGAAAAAGGAATGGCTTCATAATATTCGCCAGCTGCCCACAGAACTGGAATATGCCATTCAAAATCTGGATGCAGACCAATTACAAAGTCCTTATAGAGGAGGTGGCTGGACGATTCATCAATTGGTTCATCATGTTGCAGACAGTCATATGAATGCTTACGTACGCTTTAAACTGGCGCTGACTGAAGACGACGTGACGGTTAAATCCTATGAGGAACAGTTGTGGGCTGAGCTTGATGATGTAAAGGCACTTCCGGTTAATATATCGATTACTCTTTTGCACGCTTTACACGCTCGTTTATTTGCGGCTATTAAAAATTTGCGGGAAGATCAATGGAATCGGACACTAAATTATCCGGGCAAACCGGCGCCGGTAACAATCTGGTTCTTGCTCGGAATGTATAGTTGGCATGGCAAGCATCACACAGCACATATACTCTCTTACCGCAAAGCCAATCAGATTTAGCATGAAAGATCTTCGTTGGAGAAAAATATCATCCGAATATATCTCAAGGGATATGTGGGGAACTGTCAGGAAGGACATATGTGAAACGGCGGAGGGGAAAATTATCGACCCATATTTTGTTTATGAATTTCCAACCTGGGTTTCAGCGGTTGCCGTTACGGCAGAAGGCAAAATAATTATTGAGCGCCAGTATCGTTATGCACTCGACCTGACCTGCTATGAAATCCCCGGCGGTTGCGTGGATGAAACAGACAAATCGCTGGAAGAGGCCATCTCACGGGAATTACTGGAAGAAACAGGTTACCGGTTTACCAGATTTGAATACCTCGGAAAGATTTCTTCAAACCCGTCCACCAATAATAACTGGATGCATATGTACCTCGCAACGGGAGGCGTTTATGAAAGAAAACAGTCGTTGGATCACAACGAAGAGATCGAAGTATATTTGTTCGACATAGAAGAAGTAAAAAAACTATTGAAAGATAATCAGATTGTTCAAAGTATGCACGTAACGACATTATTTTACGCCCTGGCTAAAATGAAAGTTCTTTTATATTGACTTCTCCCGCAAGAAAAACACTGCCACAAACCAGGATAAGGTCTTTTGAGCCTGCCCTTAATACAGCTGCTTCCAATGCCTGTTTTACATGAGAGAAACTTCGTCCCTGTAGTCCCAGCTTTTCAGCCTTTTCCGCCAGTTCAGTTTCAGGCAATGCACGTGGAATTTGTGCACGGGTGAAATAATAATTTGCCATTTTTGGTAAAGGACGCAGTATATTCTCTATCGCTTTATCTTTCACCATACCGATAATGATATGCAATTCTTCGTGCGTAGTATTTTCAATTTGCCTGGCAATGGCCCTCATTCCTTCTTCATTGTGCCCCACATCGGTTACAATCAGAGGATTTTCATGAAGAATATCCCAGCGGCCATGTAAACCTGTGAGAGACTTCACCTGTTTTAGTCCCTGTTGCATGGCAACATCCGGGATGTTAAATCCGTTTTGATTCAATACTGACACGACCTCTGCAACGGTAACAATATTTTTTAATTGATAAAGGCCCGGAAGATCAAGCAGAAAGTTTTTCTTATTGTTATTATGTACTTCTGTCAGTTGTACATATAACAATTGACCCTCTGTTCTCCATTCCCCCGGAAATCTTTTCTGACTGGCAAAAAAAATGGGTGAGCGATTTTCATCAGCCGATTGAAGAAAAACATTTTTGATATCTGCCTGTTCTTCACCAATTACAACGGGTATACCTGGTTTGATAATACCAGCTTTTTCAAAAGCAATTTTCTGAAGCGTATTTCCGAGTAAATCCATATGATCATAGCTGATATTGGTGATCACAGA
>JABDFX010000098.1 GCA_013286315.1 Bacteroidota bacterium
TCAGATTAGGAATGAAAAATCATATGCCGGTTATGCTTCCGGGCGGAGCAGACGTCCTGATTCAAAGTCAGATGAAGTTGCCCGATGCGGCGATTCAGTCCATGCGTATGTTAGGGAAGCAGCTATGGGCTGCAGGTCTCCCGGTTCTGGATGACCTCCATAATTATAGTTATGGATGGGACATTCCGGCCGATATTGCCTCGGATGATAAGAAACTGGATGAATATAAAACGGCGAAATATATAGAAGCAATCAAAACAATCAAGCCGGGTCTCACAATGATGATCATGCATTGTACGGAAACAGGAAATGAATTTAAATATATCAGCAACTCGGGTCCAACACGAAAAGGTGACTTACTGGCCATGATGAATCCTGCATTTAAAAAAGCATTGATGGACGAGGGAATTATTCTGACGACCTGGCGCGAAGTAAAACAGCGGAGGGATAAAATTCGTTGACAGTTGACAGTTGACAGTTGACAGTTGACAGTTGACAGTTGACGGTTGATGGTTGATGGTTGACGGTTGACGGTTGGCAGTTGGCAGGGGCCTTACGCTTTTGCCTTGGCCTTCGCCTTAGCCCTTAGCTTTGCCTTTGCCTTAAGCCTTAGCTTTAACGTAAAGTTTAACGAAGTCTGATAATGGCAAATCCCGGCCTCTGATTACCTGAATAGGGAACCACCACTTCATCAGCAGAGAATCGTCTTGCATTTTGAAAATTCAGCATTTTATCCATTTTCCAGAATACGAGGCCGTCACCTGTAGTTTCTCCATGTGTATTTAATGCTGTAGTAGTCGCCAGAGGATCTGCAGATCCATTCTGGCTGTTATATATCAGGTATAATTTATTTTTTGCCGGCATCAGCAGATAGGACAGGTCAGGATTATTTGTTTCGGCATGTTGTTCCATCTCCAATACAGCACTCCAGGTACTGTCGTTTGACACGGCAGGGAAATAAAAAAGATTTAGATCACCCTTGTTCCGAACTACAGGAATCGGACTCAGTCCCCGGTTTCGCGTATATCCCTGTCTCCTTTCTTTTTCTCCGGAACTTGCTTCGGAATAATTTGCCAGGAGATAGGCTGTTTCCCAATTGTTAAGTGGAGGAATATTGGGTTTTTCAAATTCAAATGATGAACCATATTCCTTCAAAAGCATATAACCACCCTGTGGAACAGATATAAAACTTTCATGACTCAGATTTTTACTCCTGATATCCCGGGCCTGTTCGTTGAAATGATAGGAAGAGTCAAAATCAAATCTTCCCTCCAGCATGGAGTAATTACACACCTGCACGTTTTTCAGGGATGTATTTCGATACGCGGATAAAAGACCGATGGTCATTTCCTGTCGGTCATTGTTTATGTACATGGAAACGTCTTCTATTTTATAAAAAGGAGCGACTGCGATTTCCTTAAAAAAATAATCCTCACCATTCGGACAGGCATGGAACAGTGAAAAATTATGACTGATACGGGAAGGGAAAACCATTCCCCATTCGCCGTTATTTGCGAGTTTGATAGGCAGATTATCAAAACCTTCCGAAGGAAATCCAATCTCGTCATCCTGGATGCAGGGTTGGGAAAATTGACTATTGGAAATTACCTTCCGGTATACCGGATTCCAGTCTGAGTCAAATAAATGTACATGCACAAACGTCGATTCGGGATCCGTGTTTTCAAACGCAACCAGCAATATGAAGGACTGATTCTCCGACCTTACTAAAAGAATGGAAGAGCCATTCGCAGAAAAGGGCAGACTGTCGATCAATCTGGATTCAGTATTTTGATTAGCCTGGTAACGATTACAAAAAATTTTTGTATTGTTGCCGGAAGGAGTACTGACAACCTGATCCAGTCCTCTATTGCCCGTCATCAGCCATTGTTTCACAGTTCCCGGAATATAAACGGGTAACTGTTCACTGAGCAGATGAAGTCTGTTGTCAAAAAATTCAAAATCCTGGATTTCGATATTGCGTTCCTGCGTGTGATGTAATTTTGATTTTTGTAATTGCAGCTTTGCTACCCAATAGAAATTTTCCGATTTCCCGACTACCTGGAAACGAATGGGAGCGCGGGTATTGATGGATTCAGAATAAATGACCCGCTGGGCGTTTAATTTGCCGGGAAGCCATAAGAACAGGCCAAAACAATATAGATATATCCAACGCACTTAATCGATTCCCTTACAAGTTAGCGAAATTAACAATCTATGGATCAGAGACCTTTTTTGGCATTAAATTCCCGGGACGCTTTTTTCGGAATTGTAAGAGTTCTCCATTGATTGTCAAGTGCCATCTTAGCAATAAAAATAATCTGTCCAATATGGTAAGCATAATGGGTCAGTTGTCTGTTAATGGCTTCGACGACGGTATGTTCTTCATTTCGAATGATAACAACCTTCGAAAGATCAGCAGCGGATAGACCGTTTAACACCTGAAACAGGCAATCCCATCCTTCATCCCATAATGCTTTTAATCTTTCGCGCGATAACTTCTCATTTTCGAATTCCGCATCCCGGTCTCTCCATTTTTTCTCACCATCGCTGTTGTAAAAATCCGTAAAGCGGGAAACCATATTCCCGGCGAGATGTTTTACTATAATGGCAATACTATTGGTTTCCGGATTGTACTGCCAGTCAATTTTTTCATCCGGAACCTGATCGATGGCTTTTTCTGCCAGGACTTTATATTGCTTAAATTGATTCTTTACGCTGTTGATGTAATTACTTTCTATCATGACATGTTATTTTTCTTTATCACAATTTCTAAAATCCGAACTAATATTTTATACGATGCGAAGCAAGTGGATTCTCTTTTAATTCCTTTTGTAATTTATCAACCGGTACTTCTTGTACGGGTAATTGTTTGTCAATGGCTATCACAGCGGCGGTAGCCGATGATTGCCCCAGCACCATGAATACCGGTTCCATCCGGATAGAACCGTATGCGATATGGCTCGCAGATAAACAAACGGGTACAATCAGGTTCGTGCATTCATTTTGTTTAGGTACAATGGAACGGTATGAGACCGGGTAGGGTGGGAATCCTCCTACCTGCACATCGCCTTCATTTTTGACCATTCCTTGCACGATGACACGCTGACAATTGTGTGAGTCCATTGTATAAGCGGCCAGTCCGATACCATCGGCTACTTTCAATCGGCCAGTGCAATTTCCTTCCGTCATGACGTATTCCGAAATCATTCTTCGTGATTCCCGGATATATAACTGATGTGACCAGTGATTGTTATCCATGTATTCATCTTTTGGATATCCCCATGTCAGCATTTCATTTCTCAAATGTTCCGGTATTCTTCCGTCATGTCCGATAAAATACAGAAGTCCTTTATCGTAATCGGTATGATCCTGAATTATCTTTTTCCTCGTTTCGCTATTTCCATTTGGATAATCGTAATTCATTCCGATCATGTCTGTGGAAAAAGGACCATTATTATTGATGTCAGTTTTTCGTTCCGGCAATAAATTAATATTCAATACACCATCTTCCAGTGATTTGGGATTCTTTATTTTGATATAACGGAGAAGTAATTCGTAATGACTACTATCATAATGGTCAGGTTTTGTAATCTCAATCCGGTTCTGCATACTATCGGTAAGACATAGACGATAATTATATGCCTGTAGTTTTTTATCCCCGGTACCCCTGGTATTTAGTTCGGAGGATTGAATACCCCAAAGCAAACCACTCTCCGGTTTGCCTTCAATGATATAAGGATCCACCCCATCCGGAAACTGGTGTTTATCGCGTAACTGAATGCCGTTATAGGTTTCATGATATTGGTTGTTGCTCTCACGACCTATCATAAATGAAACCGAAGCCATGGCCATCAGGTCTCCTTCATAGGAACAATCGATAAATTCTTTTGCCTGAATGATATATGCAGTTTGACCGCCACCGGCGTCGATCGCAATGGTTCGGATTTCCTGAATCTGCGGACCTTTCTTGAACAGGGCTTTCAACGATTGCTGAAATAACACAGTAATGGAAGCCTCCCGGATGTAAGCCTTGAATATATCTTCGGCCACATGAGGCTCAAAAATCCATTGTTCCTGTTTTCCATAATGCAATCCCACCCGCCGGTAAAAATCACGTGCCAGACCGGTTATCGCGATCTTGTTTCCGATATCGGTATTACCCAAACCTCCGCTGCTCAGTCCGCCGGGATGACGTTCTGATGTAACGAGTACCACTTTTTTGCCAAGTTTTGCCGCTGTATAGGCAGCTATCACACCGCCCGACGTGGCACCGTACACGCATATATCTACAGAAATTTTTGTCTGCGCGTGACCGGAGAGAATGGGAAACAGTAGTATAAGGAAGTGCAGCTTCATCCAGCGGCGAATGGGGAGTTTATTCACTTAACCTTCGACCTTTTTATAAACTTATCGCGATGGGTTGAACCCCATTTATACAACGCATCCATGACCGGACGCAGTGACTTACCGTGATCCGTTAACTCATATTCAACAGAAACAGGTAGGCTGTCATAAACAGTACGCACGACAAGACCGTGGAGTTCGAGTTCCTTTAGTTCCTTTGACAGCATACGGGTGGTAATACCACTGACCTGCCGGTGTAATTCCCTGAATCGATAGTTGCCATGCGAAAGCGCAACGATGATGGGTATTTTCCATTTTCCTATTAATACTTCCAATGCATCCCTGACGGGCAGAAGCATTGACTGACACTCGGTAGAATGATAATTTTCCGGCATATGGTTCCCTTGAGTATACTGGTATACAGATGTATACTGGTTACAAATGTATACCAAATTCGGATTAGTTTTACATTTCAATCAAAATTATATGAAATATAAAAAAATAAGTTATTGGATTCTGACAGTTCTTTTTGCGGGCATGATGACACTCAGCAGTGTTTTATATCTTAGTCATGCACCGGCCATCGTGCAGGCATTTCATAGCCTGGGTTACCCTGATTATATGCTGAATTTACTGGGTACAGCCAAATTCATCGGAGTGATAGCACTGGTGCAAACCCGTTTTTCAGTTTTAAAGGAATGGGCATATGCCGGCTTTACAATTAATTTGATCGGTGCATCCTGGTCTCATCTTTCCGTCGGACAACCGTTTGTCATGCCTTTCGTTTCATTCATCATTTTGCTGGGTTCTTATATTTTGTGGAAGAGAGCCATTAAAAATGTACCTGCTGAGACGGAGAAGAGAGTTGGTGGATTTGCATTATAACCGCCAACCGTCAACCGCCAACCCTAAACCGTTATGATCCGCAACTCACACAACCGTCTTCCATGGTACAAACACTTCCATCCAATAATTCATTATTGATTTCTGAACCATCCGTACTAACGGGAACGGGTAACGTTTTTTCTTTTTTCTCAATGGTGAATTGAACAGCCTGCGTGGCTGCCTGTGTACGCAGATAATACATGCCGGTCTTTAATCCTTTTTTCCAGGCATAGAAATGCATTGATGTAAGTTTGGCTGTCGTAGGTTTTTCTACAAAGAGATTCAATGATTGAGACTGGCAGATAAATGCACCCCGGTCTGCCGCCATATCGATCAAATGCCTTTGCTTGATTTCCCAGACTGTCCGGTATATTTCTTTGATATCAGCGGGAATCTCATCTATATGTTGGACAGAACCGTTGGCAGCAATGATTTTATTTTTCATATCGTTGTTCCATAATCCCAATTGCACAAGGTCTTTTAACAAGTGTTTGTTTACAATAACAAATTCACCACTCAGCACTCTCCTTGAATAAATATTACTCGTGTATGGCTCAAAACATTCGTTGTTGCCCAATATCTGGGAGGTTGATGCAGTGGGCATCGGGGCGAGCAAGAGGGAATTACGAATTCCGTATTTTTTCACTTCTTCTTTTAATCCCTTCCAATCCCAGCGCCCACTGGGTTCCACACCCCACATATCGAACTGGAATATACCTTTTGATACGGGCGATCCTTCAAAACTCTCATAGGCGCCCTGTTCACGCGCAAGTTCTTTGCTGGCGGTCATGGCCGCGAAATAGATGGTTTCAAAAATATTTTTGTTCAGCATTTTAGCCAGTTCACTGTCGAAGGGTAAACGCAGCATGATGAACGTATCTGCCAGACCCTGCACCCCAATCCCAATAGGCCGGTGTTTCATGTTGGAATAACGAGCTTCTTCAATCGGGTAATAGTTGCCGTCAATAATCCGGTTGAGGTTCTTCGTCACATCAACGGTCACTTCAAACAATTTTTGATGATCGAATTTTCCATTCACAATAAACCTGGGAAGGGCCAGTGAGGCCAGGTTACAAACCGCTACCTCTTCCGGCGACGTATATTCCAGGATCTCTGTACAAAGATTGCTGCTTTTGATGGTGCCCAGGTTTTGCTGATTGCTTTTTCCATTGGCAGCATCCTTATAAAGCAGGTAAGGTGTTCCGGTTTCAATCTGCGCTTCGAGGATCGCAAACCAGAGATCCTGTGCTTTTACTTTTTTTCTTGCCCTTCCTTCTGTCTCATAACGAGTATACAGTTCTTCGAATTCCGCACCAAAACAATCGGACAGTCCGGGTGCCTCATTGGGACAAAACAGGCTCCAGTCCCCGCCGGATTCCACTCTTTTCATAAACAGGTCAGGCATCCACAACGCATAGAATAAGTCCCTCGCTTTCAGTTCTTCCTTTCCATGATTTTTCCTGAGTTCCAGGAAGTCAAACACATCAGCATGCCATGGCTCGAGATAAATGGCAAACGCGCCTTTGCGTTTGCCACCTCCCTGGTCAACATAACGCGCCGTATCATTGAATACACGCAGCATCGGAATGATACCATTGCTGCTTCCGTTCGTGCCTCCGATATAACTACCGGTTGCACGGATATTGTGTATGGACAAACCTATGCCGCCGGCACTCTGTGAAATCTTCGCTGTTTGCTTTAGCGTATCGTAGATCCCGTCGATACTGTCTTCTTTCATTGTCAGCAAAAAGCAGGATGACATTTGGGGTTTGGGCGTTCCGGCGTTGAAGAGTGTCGGAGTGGCATGGGTGAACCATCGCTCACTCATCAAATGATATGTCCTGATGGCGCTCTCGATATCTGTTTTATGAATACCAATGGCGACACGCATATACATATGCTGGGGTCGCTCGGCGATACGGCCGTTTATCTTGAGCAGGTAAGATTTTTCCAGCGTTTTAAAACCAAAGAAATCAAATCCATAATCACGATCATAGAAGATCGTGCTGTCGAGCAGGTCAGCATTTTCATCGACGATCTGCATGACATCGTCGGCAATCAAAGGCATTTTTCTTCCTGTTATCGGGTGCGCATATCCATGCAGGTTATGCATCGTGGCAGAAAAACTTTTAATGGTATTTTTATGCAGGTTACTGACGGCAATCCGCGAAGCCAGGATAGCATAATCAGGGTGTTTGGTCGTAAGGGAGGCAGCCGTCTCCGCTGCCAGGTTATCCAGCTCAGTCGTGGGTACACCATCATAAATGCCTTCAATAGCTTTTTTGGCAACTTCATAAATATCGACGAGCGGACTCAGGCTGTAAGAAAGTTTCTGAATACGGGCGGTTACTTTATCGAATTTTACGGATTCTTTTTTTCCGTCTCTTTTTATTACAAACATGGGAATGGATTTAAAAATTAAAAATCTTCTTCGAGAGAAAAACTCTGTGCTGCTTTGGCTGACAATAGTCCGGCTTTCTGGTAATCGCCCACGCGCTTTTCAAAAAAATTGGTTTTCCCCTGCAGGGAAATCATCTCCATGAAGTCAAACGGATTGGAAACATTGAATAATTTCGGATAACCCAGTTCGTTCATCCATCTGTCTGCCACGAATTCAATGTATTGTTTCATTAGTTCTGCATTCATGCCAATTAATTTTACCGGCAGGGCATCGGAAATAAATTCTTTTTCGATCGCTACAGCATCTCCGATAATGGCAGCTACTGACTCATGAGAAAGTTTGTGATTCAGCATGCCATATAGCAAACAGGCGAATTCACAATGCAGCCCCTCATCCCGGCTGATGAGTTCATTGCTGAATGTAAGACCTGGCATGAGTCCTCTTTTCTTCAACCAGAAAATGGAACAGAAACTGCCACTGAAAAAAATACCCTCTACCGCAGCAAAAGCTACCAGACGCTCTGCAAAACTGCCGTTCTGTATCCAGCGTAAAGCCCACTCTGCTTTTTTCTTTACAGCCGGAACCGTTTCAATTGCATGGAACAACCGGTATTTTTCCTGCGGATCTTTTATATAACTGTCAATGAGCAGGGCATAGGTTTCAGCGTGGATATTTTCCATCATAATCTGAAAGCCATAAAAACAGCGTGCCTCCGGGAGTTGCGTCTCACTCATGAAATTGACGGCCAGGTTTTCGTTGACGATGCCATCACTCGCTGCAAAAAATGCCAGTACATGACTGATAAAGTGTCGCTCCCCATCATTAAGGGATGTCCAGTCTTTCATATCACCACTGAGATCGATTTCCTCTGCCGTCCAGAAACTCGCTTCATGTTTTTTATACATTTCCCAGATCCTCGGGTAATTGATGGGGAGGATTACGAAGCGGTCTTTGTTTTCTCTCAATAATAATTCATCCTGCTCTTGCATGGTTCTGATTAAATGAGTTAATAATAGATTCAGCGAAGATGGAGTCGACGATTCACGAAAGAATGAGCGGCCTATCTATGCGAAACCTTATTCGGGAAGGTTCCAAACAAATACTGTCAACGGCAGGTCTCCTGGCTTGTAACCGTTTTATCCTTCCTTCTCGTCACGCCATCGGCGTGACAATGGATTAGGGAGTGGTTAAAACGTTCATGTTACTTACAGTTGCCCGTCAGCCCGGGATTCTCACCCGGTTCCCTTTTAATCATTCCCGCTTTCGGTGGGATGAACCGCAACAAGTATGTGAACGAACAATACAATACTACAAAAGCTGATGCATTAAAGAGTAAAAACTAAATCACATGTTGTGAACATCTTTTTTTAACTATCAATTATTAACAAAACAGTTGATCATTAATCCTTAATCCTTAATAATTAATTCGTTGCTTTCTTGAAAATGGAACTAGCCGTATGGCCACCAAAACCAAAAGTATTGTTGAGGCTGTAATTCACTGTACGCTGAATCGATTTGCCGATGACGATATTTAAATTGGCGGGAATATGTTCATCAATATTTACTGTATTGATCGTACCGGGAATGATATTATGTTTAACAGAGAGAACGCTGATGACGCCTTCAACCGCTCCGGCGGCGCCAAGTAAATGACCCGTCATGGATTTCGTCGCGCTGATATGAACCTGCTGGTCTCCAAAAACGCTTTCGACACCCTTCATTTCGCTGATATCCCCGATGCCGGTAGATGTTGCATGTGCATTGATATAATCAATATCAGAAGGTCCTAAGCCGGCGTCGTTAAGTGCTCTTGAAATACATAGTTTGGCGCCGAGTCCCTCGGGATGCGTTCCTGTTAAATGATAGGCATCGGCAGCCATGCCGCCTCCAACCATTTCTGCGTAAATATGGGCATTTCTCTTTATCGCGTGATCCCATTCCTCCAGTATCAGGGCGGCGGCCCCTTCACCAATCACGAATCCGTCCCGGTCTTTGTCAAAGGGCCTGGAAGCAGTTTCGGGAATATCATTTCTTTTCGATAATGCCTGGGATGCATTAAATCCGCCGACGGAAGATGGCGTGATGGCCGCTTCAGAACCACCAGCGACCATGATGCGGGCCTTTCCCAACCGTATAGTATCAAAAGCATTGATGAGGGCTGTGTTGGATGATGCACATGCAGATACGGTACAATAATTCGGACCGTAGAGTCTGTGACGTATAGAAATTGCACCGGCAGCAATATCCACAATCATTTTTGGAATGAAGTAAGGATTGAAACGGGGCGTTCCGTCACCTGCATAGAATTCTTTTAACTGTTGTTCGAAAGTTCCGATACCACCGTTACCAGAAGCCCAGATCACACCAATGTCATAGAGTTCTTCATCTTTCATAGTTGCGGGATTCAGTCCCGCATCCGCCAGGGCCTGGTCACTGGCTGCCATGGCATAAAGAGAAAAGAGATCATATTTTCTAATTTCTTTTTTATCGAAGTGTTCTTCCGGATGAAATCCTTTTACTTCACAGCCAAACCTGGTTTTAAATTTGGACGCATCAAATTTGGTAATGGGTCCCGCGCCACTTTTTCCTTCAACAATATTCTCCCAGAATTCATTGACCGTATTACCCAACGGCGTCAGTACTCCCAATCCTGTGATTGCGACTCTTTTCATGGTTAATTTGTTAGATCGGCGAAGATAATGCGTACTACTTTAACAGACGTAATTGTCCAAAATGGTAAGCGAAGTGATTTGTACGGTTTAATAGTACACTCATTTTATTCCGGGCCGGATCTTTTTCGAAGTCTGCATCGGTCATGGACTCATGACGCTTGAACCAGTTCTCTGCCGGAATATTTGAAAATTCATTTTTTAATCTGTCGTGAACCGAAGTCCAGATAAGCCGAAGCTCCGAAACGGTTGGAATTTTATCAACGGTTTTATCCGGAGCAGTTATAAAAATAGCAGCGAGTTCGGGATAGGCTTTCTTGCCGAATCCCAGTATTTCCGGAATGGCGTCGTGTATTGCGGCAAGATGTCCCATCAAATAAACGCCCCTGTTTTTCCCGGGAGCAATTTC
>JABDFX010000099.1 GCA_013286315.1 Bacteroidota bacterium
CGAAACCTACCAGAAAAGAATTCCCGGATGCACAGGAAGAAAATCTGGTTGCTGGTTCCGTTGTGTTTACTCCTAAGGCGACGAATGATTTATCGAATAGCTATAATTGGTGGAACTATGTACATGGAGCCAATTGGAGACATCCGGCCGGCCCCGGATCAGACCTTTTGGGAAAGGAAAATTATCCTGTCGTGCATATTACCGAAGAAGATGCGGAAGCATACGCGAAATGGGCGGGTAAACGATTACCGACCGAAGCAGAATGGGAATTTGCCGCCAGGGGTGGTAAAACCGGTGAATTGTATACCTGGGGCAATACGTTCAAATTGAATGATAAATGGATGGCCAACACATATCAGGGCAAATTTCCTCAGATGGATCTGGGTGCGGACGGATTTGTCGGGATCGCACCGGTAAAACAATTTACACCCAACGCTTATGGATTATATGATATGGCGGGTAACGTTTGGGAATGGTGCAGTGATTGGTACAGGGCTGACTATTATCAAACACTGGCCAGGAATAAGGTTTCTGATAATCCCAAAGGACCGGATGATTCATTGGATCCTGCGGAACCAGGAGAAAAAAAGAAGGTACAGCGCGGCGGTTCTTTTTTATGTACGGATCAATATTGTACCCGGTATATGGTGGGAAGTCGTGGTAAAGGGGAATATCGTTCTTCGTCCAATCATGTTGGCTTCAGGTGTGTTAAAATTTCATCGTAATGCAAACGCAGGATAGACAGATCGGATCCTGGTTTTTCTGCATCATCTTATGCTTGTGCATCTTCGTGTGTCCTGCTTTGGCACAGGAAAATATGAACACCGAGATCCCTCCTGACATACACCGGCGCCAGGACATGACCCAGTTTTTTTCAAAAGAAGAAACAGTTGGAAGCGTTTACCTCACGCGGAAATGGTTGAAGGGAAGGGTTGAGTTATCGAACCACAAACTTCTCCCGGAGTCCGGAGAGCCCTTATTGTTCAACTTTGATAAGATCAATAGTGTAGTGTATACCATCAACCGGGATAATAAAATCATATTTTATCCCGCGGACTCCGTACTCAGCTTTAATCTGGTAGATGATAACACGGTTTTCACCTTTGAAAAAGTTAACTGGATCAGCGATAATTTTTTTCTGATGCCCATTTTGAAATCAAATAAAGGATATTCCCTGTATAAGCGATTATTCACAAAATTTATCCAGGCTGATTTTTCGAGCGAAGGATATTACACAAAAGGCAGAAAATTCGATGAATACGTGGATTACTATGAATACTATATTACTTATCCCGGAAATAATCTTTTCCGAAAATTATACCTGAAGGAAAAAGATATCAGAAAGGCGCTCAAGGATGAAATCAAATTACTGGATGATTTTTTTAACATGCACGAACATGAGATCAATGAACAGAGCCTGATTGGCATTGTCCAGTTTATAAATGACAAAAAATTCCCGGAATAAGTCCTTCCTAAATATTTTTCCATGAAAGTAAATTTTCCGGGTATTTCCATTTTTTCCTGATATATCAAGTAACTTTTTCAAAAATCACAAAATGAAGTTTTTCAAAGTCTTTCTATTATGTTTCCCGGTTCTTTTCAATAGTATAAATGTCTTTCCTCAAAATAATGAGGCGATAAAAAAAAGCGCTGCATCTGATGTATTGCTTACCGGCCAGCTGGCTCCAACACCCCCGATGGGTTGGAATACCTGGAATACATTTCAGACAAAGATCAATGAAGAAATGCTCAGGGAGATGGTAGATGTATACCTGAGTTCAGGCATGCATGATGCCGGATATCAATATTTTGTTCTGGATGACGGTTGGATGACAATGGAACGGGATCAATCCGGAAGTTTGGTGGCGGATCCGGTAAAATTTCCGCACGGTATGAAATCATTTGCCGATTACGTTCATTCCAAAGGATTGAAATTCGGAATTTATAACTGCGCCGGATCAAAAACCTGCGCCGGGTATCCGGGCACACGTGGCCATGAATATGAAGACGCCAGATTATATGCATCCTGGGGCGTCGACTTCTTAAAATATGACTGGTGTAACACGGACAGTCTCAATGCACCGGAAGCATATAAAACGATGAGTGCAGCTCTCAGGGCCACCGGCAGACCGATTGTCTTCAGCATTTGCGAATGGGGAGATCATAAACCCTGGCTTTGGGCTGGTGGAGTTGGGGAATTATATCGGTCCACCGGAGATATCAGTGCAAGTTTCGTTGTTCGTAAACCAATAGGAAACTGGACTCCACAATCGGTGCTGAGCATTCTCGATTTGCAGGAAGGCATCCATAAATACAATGGCCCGAATCATTGGAATGACCCCGACATGCTCGAAGTGGGTAATGGGATGACCGTGGTTGAGGACAAATCTCATTTTTCTCTTTGGTGTATGCTGGCCGCACCACTGGCCGCGGGGAATGATCTGCGTAAAATGACAGCACAAACCCGTGAAATATTGACGAACAGGGAAATGATCAATATCGACCAGGACGCACGCGGGATAGCAGCGTTTAAAATGGTAATGCCTGACAGTCTGGAACTTTGGGTTAAACCCCTGAAGAATGATGAGCTGGCCCTTTGCTTTTTCAACCGCACGGGAAGCACAAGAAAAATAGCACTGAACTGGAAAGACCTCAATATCTCCGATGCGCAATCGGGACTGGATATTCATTTTGACAAGCAAATATTTTCGCTCCGCGACCTGTGGATGAAAAAAGATTTGGGGAAGACGGATAAAAAACTGGAACGGTCCCTCGATTCACATGATGTACTGGTGTTAAGGCTTAAACCGGCACACTAATCACAAGTAAGGAAGTCTGGAAGTCTGGAAGTCTGGAAAATGAAATTCACTCTCAGTCTTCCAGTCTTCCAGTCTTCCAGTCTTTCAGACTTGCGCCAGTTCCTTCCGAATCCCAATCCGCTCCGTTTCCGTCTTGGCATATATAAGCGCCTGATTCAGGTGTTCCTTTGCTTTATCCTGATCAACTCCTGTATACAGCCATCCCAACAGCACATGATAAAGATGATTTTTAGCCAGTCCGAGTTTTTCTGCTTCCAGGATGGCCGCCTGTTTACCATAAATCCTGGACAATGCATAGGTCCTGTTTAATGCACCCACAGGCGAATAGCTGATGCATAACAGCTGGTTATATAATTGTAAAATATTTTCCCATTTCTCCCGACTGTCGTTTTTAGTCGTATGCCAATAAGCGATTCCCGCTTCCAGGTGAAACCGGCTTAATTCTTTTCCACGGGATGCTTTATTCAAATAATAATGACCGGTTGAAATCAGCTCATCATTCCACAATTCGGTATTCTGATCGTCATACCGTATGATCTCTCCATTTTCATTTGTCCTCGCATCGAAACGGGACGCATGAAAACACATTAGTGCAAACAACGCATCTACCCGCGGATTATTGGTTTGTTCATTCTCAACCAACAGTCCGGTCAGCCGCATGGCTTCCAGGCAAAAATCCTTTCTCAATACACTATTCTGGCTGGATGAATAATAACCTTCATTAAATAATAAATACAGACTCGTCAAAACGGCGTCAATTCTCTTATTAATTTCTTCCGCCGCAGGCAAACCTATTTTTATATGAGCGGTTCTTAATTTTTCCTTTCCCCTGAACAGCCTCTTGTTGATGGTTTCCCGGTTAGTTAAAAACGCATCTGCAATTTCATCGATTCCAAAGCCACATAAAATGCGAAGTGTCAGCGCCACCTGTGATTCGATGGAAAGAACCGGATCAGAAAGAGCAAACATCATTTGTAACTGGCTGTCCTTAATATTTTCTTCCGACAAATCAATATCTGTTTCCGGATTGGCAAGCAATTCTGCTTTTAGAGCAGGGCGGAGTTTTTCATTAAAAACCGCATTTCTCCTGAGCAGGTCACGGCTCTTGTTTTTCGCCACCGTATAAAGCCAGGCTACAGGATGTTCCGGCAACCCCTTGATACCCCAGGTTTCGGCTGCAATTAAAAAAGTGTCACTGGCAATGTCCTCTGCAACACTGAGCTGTTCAAATCCATAATGACGAACCAGGACCGATATGATTTTTCGGTATTCGGTCCGGAATAAATGCGGGAGCAACTCATTTTCCTTCATAAACTAGAGATCATTTCGGAAGAAGTTACGTCCCCATCGGGATTACAGCTCGTACTTCCACACTACCGCCGACGGTCAGGATAGGACATCCCTTGGAAATTTCTGCGGCTTCTTCCAGGGACTCTGCGCTAATCATAATATAACCGCCAATCAACTCTTTAATTTCAACATACGGTCCATTTGTGACAACATCGCCCGGTTTAACTACTTTCCCTTCGTTAGATAACCGGTTTCCGGAGCTCACAAGTTTGTTACGCGCAGCAATGCCACCCATCCAATTTTGCCATTTCTTCATCATATTTTGCAATTGTTCCGGCGAAGGCTGCATTTCTGACGATTGGAGATCTCTTCTGAAGATTAACAGGAACTCATTCATTATTTAAATTTTTATATATTAAAAACTCATTACGATCGGAATGGTCAGAATAGGACAGAAAAAATCTTCAGAAAGTTAGCCCTAAGAAGGTTTTGCTGCAACATTATAATAATATCTGTGTCCTTGCGAAGGAGGGATGGGTTTTTGTAATAGAAAAACCGGACGGACACCGTATCAAAACCGGTCAGTCATACCTGGAAATTATTGATTATCGATTTGATTATTAGTTAGTTGCAGATCTGGCATCAGGGTGGCTGTAGGTATGCTGAAACATTTGGTCCGATTAATCTTCTAAAATTCACCATTTAAATATTCAGATCATGAGAATCATTTTTAGTTTTCTATTGATTGCAACAGGCTTTCTGGTAGATGCCCAGGACTCCCAAAAAGGACTGTTATACCTGAATAAGCCCTTGTCTTCTGATGCCATCAACCAGGTGGATGCAAAAACCTCTGGCGGGGGAATCCAGGTGACGGGAGTAAGTGCGTCTGAAGCGCGTATTGAAGTATATGTGAACGGGAATGGCCGGCATAATACTTATACAAAAGCAGAAGTCGATAAAATTATTGCAGAGGATTATGACTTTTCAGTAGCGGTTTCGGGTAACAAATTGACTGCAACGGCGAAAAACAAAAGAAATTTCAGTAACCGGGATAACCAGATCAGTATTTCTTACAACATTTATGTTCCTGTCGCTTGTGCCACCCATCTCAATACCAGCGGCGGAGGAATCAGCATTTCAAACCTGACCGGTGAACAGCATTTTTATACCAGTGGTGGGGGTCTCGATGTAAAGGGACTAACCGGTAAAATTTATGGCAGGACTTCGGGGGGGAGGAATCGAGGTTTCCGATTCTAAAGAAGATATTGATCTGGGGACCAGTGGTGGAGGTATCGAAGCCAAACATTGTTCAGGTCAGATTCACCTGAATACTTCCGGAGGTTCCATAGAACTGACTGAGTTAAGTGGGAATATCCGGGCAACTACCAGCGGTGGAAATGTGGAAGCTGAAAAAATTAATGGAGAATTGGTTGCTCACACATCAGGTGGCAACATTTCAATGACATCCATGAGTGGAAGCCTGGAAGCATCTACCAGTGGTGGCAATATTGATGTGGAAATATCGGAAACAGGTAAGTTTGTAAAATTAAATAATTCAGGAGGAAGTGTTCATCTGCAGATCCCAAAAGGGAAGGGACTGAACCTGGATATTCATGGGGACCGAATCAAAACAGAAGGTCTCAGCAATTTCAGCGGTTCGATGGAAAAACAGAGTATCAGCGGAACCGTCAATGGCGGCGGTACCCCGGTAGATATTGACGCGGGCAGCGGTGGTGTTACACTGGCATTAAGGTAAAAGGACTGCAGTCTCTGATGAGTTGATGCATAACGTGCATCGAAATCAACGATGATTCAAAATGAAACATCGTTGATTTTTTATTGTTCGGTTTTGACGCGGGGAAATAATTTTCTCCTGATTCTGTTCCGCCTGGTAAAATATATTCCAATAGCAGGTCCTATCAGGAAATATATATAACCTGCCAATCCGGCTTTTTCATTGTTGAGAAGCAATGCGGTAATGAAAGATCCAAAACCGGCAATGACCATGATTAATATCCTGTACATGCCTGAACGACAATCAAATTTTTCAATCGGACTCAGACCTAATTTTGCTGATTTGCGACTTGCGTGTAAATACATCAGGAAAAATAAAGTATATATGGCTATAAATCCCAGCGCATATATCATCATGAGCATAGGGATCTGAGATTGTTTAATGGTAAAGGGTGACTTATTAGCCCCATAAATCTGATCACTGAAGAGCAACGTAAACAAAAATTTCAGCGGATAAACATAGAATAGTACAATAAAAAGTAATGTCCCGTTCAGCGTGATTGTCCATACGTCGTCGAGACCGTAATTCCTGAAAAACCGGTGTTGTTCGTTCCAGATCATGACCAGCAATAAAAAACTGATACCGAATGCAAAAAAGCCACGCATCGTAGTGAGCAGCTCTTCAAAACTTTTTGGAACTTCCAGGGATACGATCAAAAGTGTTACGGCGAATGCAAAGACGCCATCGCTAAAGGTTTCAATTCGCTGGATATCAAAATTCCGCTTGTTGTCTTTTTCGCTACGTTCTGAACGGTTTGAGGACATCAGCTTTCTTATCATACATGTCAGATATTTCGGTGAAGGGAAATTAACTGTGCATATGCCAGGCTTTTGGTCGTACGAATGAAAGAAGACCGGCATGAGAGAGTGCTGAACCGAATCCGGAATGCTTTCTGCCGCTCCAGGGTAGGGAAGCAGATACACGGTCGCAACAATTCCAATATCCGGAGCCGGTATTGAATTGTCTGATCATTTTCTCGGCCCTTTGCTTGTTGCTGCTATATATGGCGGCCGTTAAACCATATTCCGTATCTGCCATCAGTTGTATGGCTTCTTCATCATTTTTTACTTTCATAATACCGATAATGGGGCCAAACGACTCGTCTTTCATTACCAGCATATCCTGTGTGACGTCGGCCAGAATAGTGGGTTCAAAAAAATATCCTTTGCCCTGGATGCGTTTTCCACCTGTCAGGATCCGGGCACCCTTCGCAACGGCATCACTGACCTGTTTTTCCAATACTTCCAGCTGTGCTTTCCTGGTCATAGGACCAAAATATACACCGGCTTCTGTCGGCTCTCCGATTTTCCAGGATTTTACAGTGTTCACAAATTCCCGGAGATACGCATCATAAATATCTTCCTGTACATAAATGCGCTCTACCGAACAACAACTCTGTCCATTATTATAAAATGCTCCATCCGCAGTAGCTTCCGCAACCTGCTTAACATCAACAATATCATCGGCCACATACAACGGATCCTTACCACCCATCTCCAATTGGCACGGTACCATTTTGGATGCGCATTTTTCATATATATATTTTCCGGTCTTATAAGAACCTGTAAAGAAATATCCGTCGAATGGAAGATCCAATAAAAGTTCTCCCACTTTCCTCGCACCCACAGCCAATTGAAACACGCCTTCCGGTATACCTGATTGTTTCAACATCCGCTCAATTTCAAAGCCGGTAAGTACTGCATATTCGGAAGGTTTATACATCACGGTATTCCCAGCCAGTAAGGCCGTTACGAAAACATTCACACCGACCAGCCAGGGATAATTCCAGGCCGAGATATTACATATCACTCCCAGTGGGTCATAAGAAATTTTTTCTGTCAGGTCAGAAGTTTTTGTCATTTCTTCATCCCCCAGATATTTTTCAGCATTCTCAGCAAGCCATTGGATGCGTGTTCTGGCGCCGTTGATTTCATTCCTGCTTTGCTGCAGGGGTTTGCCTATTTCAGATGTTAAAACAGCCGCCAGCATGTCAATCTGGTTTTTTAAACCGGTTGAAAAATCCTGCAGGATTTTTACCCTTTGTTTTATTTCCAGCGCTGACCATCCGGATTGCGCGTTTTTCAATAATTGAAATTTTGCGCCGAGTGTTTCGTGATTGTCTTCCGTTATTTCCCGGATCAATTCCCCGGATGCCGGATTGATGATATGCATGATACAGACAATTTTTTTCGCTAAAGAGCTTTTAAGTATAATTTTTTAAAATCATCCCTGCTAACCGGTTTCGGATTATTCGGGTGTGCAAAATCTGCCAGGGCCAGATCCGACAATGTTTCGATATGCTCCTGCTTCACACCGATGCTGCTGAGTTTTCGCGGAATATTTATTTTTTCATTTAGTTCAAACAGATATTGGACCACAGCTTCTCCAGATTGCTGCGGGAGATTTAAAGCTTTTGCAATCTGTTTAAATTTCGATTCAAATCCTTCTATATTAAATTCCATTCCATAGGGAATATTAATGGCATTGGCTAGTCCGTGGTGTGTATCGAGCAGAGATGAAAGGGGATGTGCGAGTGAATGGACAACACCCAGGCCCTTTTGAAATGCAACCGCACCCATCAGAGAAGCGATCAGCATGTTGCTTCTCGACTCCAGGTCCGGCTGATTCACTGCTTTAACCAATGAAGTTTGAATCAAAGAAATCGCCTGTAATGCAATGCCGTCGCACATCGGGTGAAACATGTTCACCAAAAAAGCTTCCATATTATGCGTGAGCGCATCCATGCCCGTCGCTGCAGTAACAAAGGACGGCAATTCTATAGTGAGCAAAGGATCTGCAAAAACAATTCTTGCCAGCAGTTTGGGTGAAAAGAGAATTTTTTTCTGATGGGTTTCATCGTCTGAAATAATCGCACTTCTGCCGACTTCACTGCCTGTTCCCGCTGTAGTTGGAATCGTAATAAAATGAGGCACGTCGTTAGTGACAAATATATCGCCACCTTTCAGATCGTCATATTTAAATAAATCTTCGCGATGGTATATACGAAGTGTAATAGCCCTGGCTACATCCAGCGCTGCTCCGCCACCGATACCGATAATGGAATCTCTTTCTTCTTCGTCAAATACTTCCGTGCCTTTATAAACATCCGACTTCACCGGATTTTTATGGATATCATAAAATGTCTCAACAGAAATATTCCGGCTTTGAAGATCCTTTACAATCTCCCCGAAGAAATATAATTGTGCAACGGTTGAATCGGTCACGATCAGTGGCCGGCTCAATCCATTTTTCGATAAATAGGCCCCCAGTTCCATTACAGACCCGGGGCCGAAGCGGATGATGGTTGGAAAATTGTATTGAACTATTTTGTTATAATTCATTGTAATTACTAAATGATTTCAAAATACCTTTTAAATTCCCAGTCTGTTACCGATTTTAAATGCTGCCTCCATTCCCATTCACGGGTGCGCGTGAAATGATCCACAAAGCCTTCTCCCAATATTTCCCTTGCAATCACTGAGTCTTTCATCGCTTTCGTGGCTTCTTCCAGTGTTGACGGAAGCCGGCCGTGACTTTGATCCAGATAACCATTACCTGTGGTAACGGCCTGTTTCAAAGGCAATTTATTTTTTATTCCATACAGTCCGGCAGCAAGCACGCCAGCCATCGCCAGATAAGGATTCACATCGGCTCCGATAACACGCGTTTCGAGTCTGGTCGATGATTGTCCCGCACGCAGCACTCTGAGAGCCACCGTGCGATTATCGATGCCCCAGGTCAGGGTAGTGGGCGCCCAGGCACCCTCAACCAATCGTTTGTAACTGTTGATCGTCGGAGCGAACAGGGGGAGAATTTGCGGAATCAGCAGAAGTTGTCCGGCAATATAATGCTTCATGATTTCACTGATTTTCGAATCATCTTTTTCATCGTGGAACAGATTTTTTTTTCTGTCAGCATCCCATAAACTCTGGTGAATATGCCCGCCGCAACCTGGCAGATGTTCATTCACCTTGGCCATAAAAGTAGCCATGATACCATGCTTATAAGCAATTTCCTTAACGGCCGTTTTGAACAAGACAGCCCGGTCGCCTGCTTCGATCAGTGCAGAATAATGGATCGCCGCCTCGTAAGTACCCGGTCCGGTTTCAGTATGCAGTCCTTCGATGGGTATGCTGAAACGTGTCAGCAGGTCGAAGAGGTCTGTCATAAAATCATTTTGCAAACCGGCTCTCAGAATGGAATAGCCAAACATACCCGGTGTCAGCGATTGTAGGTTCCTGTATTGTTTATCCTGTATAGTTTGTGGAGTTTCGGCAAAATTGTACCATTCAAATTCCTGCGAAAAGAGTGGAAGAAATCCTACGGATATCGAATCCGCCAATACTTTTTTCAAGAGGGACCTCGGACAAACAGCCGGTTGACGGGTGTTTTGAATTAATTCGCCCAGGAAAAAAGGAAGATCATTCTCCCACGGAATTTTTCTGAAACTCGTCAGATCCACTCGTGCAGCTGCGTCAGGATATCCGGTGTGCCACCCGGTATAGGATGAATTATCATAAGCCAGATCGGCGGCGTCCCAACCAAAGATTACATCGCAGAAACTAGTCTCGGAATTAGTAAGGGAAAAAAATTTTTCGGAAGAAATGTATTTCCCGCGCAACACACCATC
>JABDFX010000100.1 GCA_013286315.1 Bacteroidota bacterium
AATACCGGGTTCATTCTTCAAAAGAGAATCCCGGCTGAATGATTACGAAGTGCTGACCAGCCGTTTGATAGACCGCGCTCTGCGTCCGTTATTTCCGGACGATTATTTCTGTGATGTGCAAGTGTTGGTTACGCTGGTTTCCAGTGATTCGGAAATATTACCGGATGCCCTGGCCGGACTGGCAGCATCTGCTGCTCTTACAATATCGGATATTCCTATTAAGGAACCCATCAGTGAGGTTCGTCTAGCCAAGGTAGATGGAAAATTCATTGTCAATCCAACCCGTACCGAGCTTGAAAAATCATCGCTTGAATTCCTGATTGCTGCAACAGATAAAAATCTGATGATGGTAGAAGGTGAGGCTGCTGAATGCAGTGAGGATGATCTGATCCGGGCACTCCAGATAGCCCATGATGCGATCCGCGTCCAGATCAGGGCACAAGTGGATCTTCGCACGAAAGTAGGAGCAAAAGAAAAAAGAGATTACAAAAAACCTGAGACGAAAGAGGCGCTGAATGAAAAAGAACAGGCATTCACAAAAGATAAAATTTACCAGATATCAAAAGCCGGAAGCAGCAAACATCAGCGGAGCGAGGCTTTTGATGCATTAAAAAAAGAACTGATCGAAAGTCTGGGTGCTGAGGCAACGGACACCGATAAAAAACTGGTTAAAAAATATTATGCCGACCTGCAATGGGAAGTGGTCCGCAATATGATTGTAGATGAAAAAGTTCGTCTCGATGGACGCCAGCTTGATCAGGTGCGGCCGCTTGCCATGGAAACGGATCCGTTACCTACTCCGCACGGTTCTGCATTATTCACAAGAGGAGAAACACAGTCCCTTACGACCGTTACGCTGGGAACTCCGCTGGATGAGCTGCTCGTTGAAAGCGCAGCAAAATCAGATTATACCAAATTCATACTGCATTATAATTTTCCTCCTTTCTCCACCGGAGAAGTAAAAATGATGCGTGCCCCTGCACGTCGTGAAGTAGGACATGGCAATCTGGCGATGCGTTCATTGAAAAAGATGATGCCGGGGAATGATTATCCTTATACTGTTCGTGTCGTGAGCGATGTACTGGAGTCCAATGGATCTTCTTCCATGGCAACCGTATGTGCCGGTTCACTTGCTCTGATGGATGCCGGTGTTCCCTTCGCCAAACATGTGAGCGGTGTTGCGATGGGCCTGATCTCAAGAGCATCTGATAATAAGTATGCGGTGCTCACAGATATTCTGGGTGATGAAGATCATCTGGGTGATATGGATTTCAAAGTAACCGGAACACGCGATGGAATTTGCGGTGTGCAGATGGATATAAAAGTAGATGGTCTCAGCATGGATACCATGCGTGAAGCCCTTGAGCAGGCACGTAAGGGAAGGCTGTATATACTGGACGCCATGTATGAGTGTATTCCTGCGGCCAGAGAGGAAGTGAAACCACATGCTCCGAGAATGGAGAAATTATTTATCGACAAGGAATTCATTGGTGCGGTTATCGGGCCGGGTGGTAAGATCATCCAGGAAATACAAAGAGAAACCGGTGCTACCATTAATCTGGAAGAAGTGGGTAACCAGGGTGAAGTAAGTATTTTCAGTCCGTCCAAAGAAGGGCTTGATAAAGCCGTTGCCTGGATTAAAGGAATCGTAGCCGTTCCTGAGATAGGAGCTGTTTACGAAGCGAAAGTAAAATCAGTAATGCCTTATGGCGCGTTTGTGGAATTCATGCCTGGCAAACAGGGATTGCTTCATATCAGCGAAATCAGCTGGAAAAGACTGGAGACCATGGATGGGGTGCTGAACGAGAATGACATGGTGAAAGTGAAACTGATCGGACTGGATAGTAAAACGGGTAAATTCAAACTCAGCAGGAAAGTACTGATGCCGAAACCGGAAGGACGACAGCAGGAGCAAGCTTAAAGCGTAAAGCCTAAAGCCTAAAACTAATTTGAAAATTAGGGAGGGAGAGAATGAAAGAATTAATATAGAGTATAAGCGCCGAATGGTGCTTTTATTTTTTAATGAAGTTGTCAACGAATATCTAATTAAATTTTCTAATGCTATAATTTGCAAATTGGTTTTAGGCTTTAGGCTTTAAGCTTTAGGCTTATGAATAGATATATACAAATAACCATAGAGACTTTAAACGCTGAAGAGTCTGATATATTCGTGGCGCGCCTGAGCCAGTCGGGATTTGAAGGATTTGAAGAAGAGCCGGGAAAGCTGCATGCTTTCATTCCCGAAACATTATATGATGCATCGAAGATCGAAAAAATCATAGCAGATATAAAAGGCGTGGCTGATCCCTTTCATACCTTATTTCAAAAAGAAGTTATTGAGCCGCGAAACTGGAATGCAGAATGGGAGAAGGATTTTGAACCGGTGATTGTTGACAATTTCTGCGCCATCCGGGCCCATTTTCACAAAGCGATTCTGGAGGTAAAATATGATATCACTATAACACCGAAAATGAGTTTTGGCACCGGCCATCATGCAACCACCTATATGATGATTGCCGCCATGGAGCGACTGGATCTACAGCAAAAGTCTGTGCTGGACTTCGGGACGGGAACCGGGGTACTAGCCATCCTTGCATGTAAAATGGGAGCGGGACCCGTGCTGGCGATCGATTCGGACGAGTTAAGCATTGACAATGCCCTGGAAAATGTGGCTATAAATGGCTGTGAAGCGGTTCAGATTGAACTCAGAGATTCCCTTTCAGGGACCGGCCGGTTTGATATCATTCTGGCTAACATCAACCTCAAGGTGATACTCGAAAACATGGATTCCATACGACAACATTTGAATCAAACAGGCGTTTTTATAGGTAGTGGTGTTCTGGAATCTGACGAAAAAAAAATCAGGGAACGGGCCAATACTGCCGGTTTTGCTGTTGAATTGCAGATGATCAGGGACAACTGGATGAGTTTCAGTTTAAAAATTCATCAGTCCTGAGTAAAATCATCGGCGTTTGATCGCTTTTTTTAATTAATTTTGAAATCCAAGCACTCCTAGCCGTCCATGAAGGAAGTTCTATTTATTCTTTTTGCTTACCTGATAGGTTCCATACCGACGGCCGTATGGATAAGTCGTTATTTTTTTGGTGTGGACATCCGGGATTATGGCAGTGGAAACGCCGGGGCTACCAATACCTTTCGCGTACTTGGATCAAAATGGGGTTGCATCGTAATGTCCGTGGACGTTTTAAAGGGATTCATCGCTACGAGTCTCTACATATTGTTACCTTTTTATATGCACAATGAATGGGACAGAACCAACCTCATGGTTGGGCTGGGCCTGGCAGCTGTCGTAGGACATATATTTCCTCTCTGGGCCGATTTCAGGGGTGGGAAGGGCGTCGCAACACTGTTTGGAATGATCCTGGCCATACAACCGCTTGTAGCCCTTTATTGCGTGGGCGTTTTTCTCCTTTGCCTGTACCTGACGCGCTTTGTGTCCCTGAGCTCTATATTGGCAAGTATCGCTTTTGCCGTACTGATCCTTTTTATTTTTAATGAAAAGGAACCCTTATACCGTTTTTTTTCCATTGCTGTTGCTCTACTCGTTATACTGACCCATCAGAAGAATATCAGCCGATTGCTGAGGGGAAGCGAAAGCAAGATTCCCATATTAAAGTACCGCGACAAAAAAAGACCCAGAAGGCCTGGATCTCATATTTAGTTAACCTGCTGTAAACGGCAGTAACCCAATCTTTTACCCTTTTCCGTTCCGGAAACACAAGGTTTATACCCTTTTTAGCTGCTAAAGGATGATTTTCTTTTAGTTACGGTTAATTTTTCGTTACCTTTGCAGCCCCTGAAGGCGATTCCGCAAACAAAAACACATAAAGCATGTCATTAACTTTATTGGAAAAGTTGGAACTCAAAGATGAAAAGAGCATTTTAATTCAGGGTCTTCCTTCTTCGATAGAGAAGCAGTTTGCCAAACTGGCTTTTGCTAAGAATGTTACCCCCCTCCTCAAGATTAAGAAAATCGATTTTGCCCTGGTTTTTGCAGTAAACGAAACCCAGCTGAGAGGCATTATTCATGAAGTATTGCCGGCCCTAGGTAAGGGAGGCAAGTTCTGGGTTGCCTATCCGAAAACCAGTTCAAAAATTGCGACCACCCTTAACCGGGAGTGCAGTTGGACCTGTATTACGAACGCAGGTTTTGAGGGCATCAATGAAATCACTCTGGACCATGTGTGGACGGCTACACGCTTTGAAAAAGCGGCGATTGCCGGTTCAGCCCTGATGAACAGGAAGGTTGAAGCGATGGTAGGATAGTTGTGAGTTATTAGTTGTGAGTTATTAGAACTCTTATACTCTTATACTCCTATACTCCTACACTTGTCTTAGATTTTGACTATCACGGTGCCTGACCGACCCATCAGTTCTTTCTCCATTTGTTTCAAATGAAGATGGGTTTGCATGAACATCATCTGCTCATCGGGGTTTCTTGATTTTTCGAGATCTTTCTGATTCATTATCATCAGGCGCTGAATTTTTCTCAGCTTCAGGTAGGTCAGTGTAGATCCGACCTCCTCGAGGTAAAGCTCTTCCCGGGTCGGAATTTTTCCTTCGTAATGTGTCTTCCAGTTTTCACTAACCTCGTATGGGAAATCCATAATGGACACAACCAATGCTCCCAGGGACTGATCTTCATGGTATAAAAAATTCCTGGCCGTCGGCTCCAGCTTTTGTTCATACCAGGCTTTATAAAGATCCAGTACGCTGTACAGGTTTTTATTATCGAACATTTCTTTGTCCTCCAATTCAGGCATCAAGTATTCCGCCACCGTTTTTTCCTCGTCCCATTTTCGCAGACCGAATTCGAGCAGCGATCGGATAATGGCCCTTTCCTGTTGTTCGTCCCGGTTTAATAATTCATCCAGTTCTTCATCAAGGAAAATTTTTTCTGTCTGCTCTGTTTCTACCGCAGATTCTTTGGGAGCCGTTTTTGATTCATATTTACCGACGCGTTCGCGGATAAATTTATTAACAAGGGTATTGAGGCCGTTCTCATCTATTTTTAACAACTCTGAGGAACGGCGTATATAATCCTGTTGTCGTGTAAAATCCTCGGCCTTATTGATTCTCGAAATGGTTTCTGCGATCTGACTGACGAGCCGTGCTTTCTGGTTGCTATCGCCCGCAGCAGCTGCCAGCGAGGTTTCCAACTGAAATAAAATAAAGTCTTTTTTATTGGATGTTACAAAGTCCCTGAACGCGGCGGCGCCGATTTTTTTTACATAGCTGTCCGGATCTTCCTGGCCGGGAATCAAAACCAGTTTTACCTGCAGGCTTTCTTCAAATGCCAGATCCATTCCGCGCTGGGCTGCCTTGATGCCAGCTGCATCACCATCATAAATGATTGTGAGGTTGGAAGTGTATTTTTTTATCAGACGCAATTGGTCCGGCGTTAGCGAAGTGCCTCCACTGGCTACCACGTTTTCAATACCTGCCTGATGCAAAGCAACCACATCCGTATATCCTTCCACCAATAAACATTCATCGGCTTTATCGATGGCCTGCCTTGCAAAATAAGAACCGTAGAGCAGTTTGCTTTTTACATAAATTTCATTTTCCGGTGTGTTGATATATTTGGGTGAGCGATCATTATTACGGATCACGCGGGCACCAAAGCCGGCAATTTTTCCAATCGGACTATGAATGGGAAAAATAATCCGTCCCCTGTAATTATCCATGGGCCGGCCGTCGCGCATGACGACAAGACCGCTTTTCTGTAAAAGATCGGGATTATATTGGGCCGCAATGGCATCCGAAGCAAAAGCATCGGGAGCTGAAGGATTATAACCCAACTGGAATTTTTCAATAACCGCCGCATCGAATCCCCGCTCCTGCAGATAACTCAATCCAATATTTTGTCCCTCTTCCGTATTATGTAAAACGCCGCTGAAAAATTTTTGTGCAAACGCATTCAGTATGTAGAGACTGTCTGCCGTTTGTTGCTGGATTTTTACCTCCGGACTCAGTTCTGTTTCTTCAACCTCCACATTATACCGGTTAGAAAGCCACTTCAATGCTTCCACATAGGAAAATTTCTCATGCTCCATGAGAAAGCTGATGGTATTACCACTTCTTCCGCACCCAAAACATTTATATATTTCCTTGGAAGGAGAAACCGTAAAAGAGGGCGTTTTTTCATTGTGAAAAGGGCAGAGCCCCAGGTAGTTTGCTCCTCTTTTTTTCAACTTCACAAATCCGCCCACTATTTCCGTGATATCGATGCGGCTGAGAATCTGCTGTATGGTTTGTGGTGAAATCAGGTGCGTGGATTGAGCGTCGAATTTAGTGCAAAACCAGGATCTTTAAGTTCTAAAATCGAACCGGATGGATTCCCCTTTACTGAAGGTTGAAAGTGTTTGTGTTCACATCCATAGAAAAGAAATTCTCCGGGATATTTCCATGGAAATAAAAGCGGGGGAACAATGGATGATATTTGGTGAAGCGGGTATGGGAAAAACAGTTTTAGCTCAAACACTGGCTGGGAATCATGCATTCAGGGGCCGGATTGAATTCCGCGGATATGAAGAAAAAATACAGGGAAATGGCGTTGTAGTGGTTGAACAGCATCACCGGTTCCTTAACCTGCAAAATCAAAGTAATTTTTATTATCAGCAGCGGTATAATGCTATGGATGCCGGGGCAACGATGACAGTTTCGCAAGCACTGGCTGTTTTTGATGAGGGAAGGGAAACTTATTTCACCAAATCGGCATTGATAGCCATCTTTCATCTGGATCGCGTGATGAACGAACCACTGATCCAATTATCAAACGGAGAAAACAAAAGGCTGCAAATTTTAAAAGCAGTGCTTCGTTTCCCGGCATTGCTGATATTGGATGAACCTTTTACCGGCCTGGATGCAGAGGGTCGTAAAATGCTGGAAGGAATTCTTGCCGGGTTGGCTAATTCGGGACAACACATGCTACTGCTAACCAGCCGCGTTTTTGTTCCGTCATGTTTTAACCGTTATGCCCGGTTGCAGGATGGGAAATTACAGTTCCTGAACAATCTGGCAGAGATCCCGGATCCGAATGTTGCATTCAGGGAAATGCCAGTTAAAGATTTTCCACCGTCCATTCATTTTTCATATCATGATTTCAGGTACGCTGTGCGTATGCGGAATGTGCACATTGAGTATGACGGGAAAAAAATACTCGAAGGAATAAACTGGGAAATAGAAAAGGGAACATGCTGGGGGCTCAGTGGTCCCAACGGTGCGGGCAAATCCACTCTGCTAAGTCTTATCACAGCTGATAATCCGCAGGCTTATGCAAACGAAATTTATCTATTCGACCGGAAGAGGGGTTCGGGTGAAAGCATTTGGGAGATCAAACAAAAAATCGGTTACCTCTCGCCGGAATTGCAACTTTATTTCGATCCGGCAGCAACGGCATTTACAGCTGTCGCCTCCGGATTATTTGATACGATCGGATTGTTCCGCCGTCTTTCAGCAGATCAGGAACAATACGTAAATGACTGGTTGCGGTTCCTGGATTGTGCTGCTTATGGAAACCGTTTGCTAAGCAGCCTGCCGGCAGGTTTACAGAGGATGATACTGCTGGGAAGATCCCTGATCAAAACGCCTCCCTTACTGATCCTGGATGAACCCTGTCAGGGCCTGGATGGGGCTCAGACAGCCCTTACGCTTCATATGATTGACCGCTATTGCGCTCATTTTGGCGCCAGTTTGATTTTCGTCAGCCATTACCAGGACGAATTTCCTGTCTGCATCAGCCAGACCTTGCAGCTTCAAAAAGGCAGAATAATGTAAGATGCTGATTATCAATCATTTTTTGGATCAAAATAAATACCTGTTACCAAACGTGTAAAAACGGGATGGTTGAATCTGAAAAACAGTAAATTTGTGTACTGCAGTACTTCTTACTACCTCCAAAATTCTTCTGCAGACTTTTCTTACTTCCCATTAATTCTAACATCCGAACTGAATCATTTTTAAAACTGTACAGTTATGTATTCTTATGCCCTGTTAGAAAAAAATTGCTACTACCTTATCCAGGAAACGGAGGAATCGCCTATTCATCTGATCAAAGTGAATCTGGAAACAGAACAATGTATGTATGTTTCCAAATACACCGATGAACAATTAAATGAATGGAAGAAAAAAGGTGATCCGATTTTTGATATTCTTGAACTTGTCGGTGACGATAAAATTAAAGACTGGGAATCGATTTACAACGATAATCAGGGATCCTATAACTATGAAGAAGATGAGGATTAATATTTTTCTTCGCTATACTTTGCGGTTGCATATTTCCAAAAACCAAAAGAGATCAGAGAAGTGGAGAGTATGACCGCGGAATAATTTACAAACACCACATAGGGCATCTGGGTCCCGCTTGTATGCAGGTAGTTATAATTGAAAACGATCGCGAATAATCCATAATAGAAAATAAAACCGGCATAAACGAAGACCAGCACATTCTCTTTTTCGGTATGTTGGACATTCATGAAATACCGGCTGATTCCCCAGAGATTCATGATCAGGCTGATCAGGCTGCCCAGTCCGATGATGTAATTATTTGAATCGAAATTAAAACCCTTCCATGCGATCATAACCGCCTCAAATAAGACGAAGGTCCCGAGAAGGTTTAAAAAGAATTTCTTTTTGAAAATATAGTAGAAAGTAAGAATAATAAGTGGCGGATCTATCAGATTATAATACAGGGTAATTTGATTTGTAGCCGACTTGTACCAGGCCCAGTGAAACATTTCCGGGAAATAAAGTACTCCGTTAATGGTCCAGAATAAAACAATGCAGAGATAGGATTTCTCAGCACTTAGTCTTTTCCGCCAGTAAAGGACCAGGGGAAGGAACGCAAGCAGTACGACCAGGATGGCCAGCAGCTGATTTATTCCCGGTAACAGACCAGTTTTCAAGGGTTAAAGTTTATACTATAATAGCGTTAAATCAATGCTTTTATTATAGGTAAAACTACTTGGTTTTGTACTCAAATTACTGCTGATATTTGTTCGCGGATTGCGCCTAAAAAACAGGAAATCAAGTAAATAAAGAACGTTTTATGCACAAACGTGCGTAATTCACGCAGTCCGTCAATAGTTCGATTTACTTATATTTGCGACCATTCATTATGGCAGAAAATAAACAGGATTTATTCGCGTATACAGAGGAGTCCATCCGTTCACTTGACTGGAAAGAACATATCCGTCTGAGGCCCGGTATGTATATCGGAAAACTCGGCGATGGCAGCAGTGCCGATGACGGCATCTATGTTATGATCAAAGAAGTGGTGGACAATTGCATTGACGAATACACCATGGGTCACGGGAAACAGATCGAGGTAATGATCGAAGAGAAGACCGTTAGTGTTCGGGATTACGGGAGGGGCATTCCGCTGGGCAAAGTGGTAGACGTGGTCAGCAAGATCAATACAGGTGCCAAATATGACAGCAAGGCATTTCAAAAAGCAGTTGGTCTGAATGGTGTCGGTATCAAAGCAGTCAATGCTTTGAGCCAGTCTTTCATTGTGGCGGCATTCCGGGATGGCCGTGAAAAACGTGCTTCGTTTGCAAAAGGGAACCTGGTGAAAGAAGACAGGGAAATCAAGGCCACAGTACCCAACGGCACGTTGGTTGAGTTTGTTCCTGATGAATCGATCTTTAAGAATTTCCATTTCATTAATGAATACCTGGACAATCAGTTCTGGAATTATTGTTATCTGAACGCCGGACTGGTGATCAATTATAACGGGAAGAAATATCTCTCTAAAAACGGCTTGCTCGATCTGCTCAGACGTAAGACCAACGAAGATGAACTTCGTTATCAGATCATCCATCTGAAGGGTGATGATATTGAAGTGGCTATCACCCATAACAGTGACTATGGCGAAGAGATATTCAGTTTTGTGAATGGTCAGTATACAACGCAGGGTGGTACGCATCAGCAGGCTTTCCGGGAAGCATTCGTCAAAGTGGTTCGTGATTTTTATAAGAAAGATTATGAAGCTGCCGACATACGCCAAAGTATCACCGCCGCCGTATCGGTACGCGTAGTGGAACCCGTTTTTGAATCGCAGACGAAAACCAAACTGGGCAGCCAGTATATGGAGGAAGGTGGCGCCAGCATGAAGAATTTTATTCATGATTTTCTGGCCCGGGAACTGGATATTTATCTGCATAAAAATCCATCCATTGCTGATGCGATGAAAAAACGCATTGAGCAAAGTGAGAAAGAGCGCAAAGAATTATCGGGCATACGCAAACTGAA
>JABDFX010000101.1 GCA_013286315.1 Bacteroidota bacterium
TTCTCTCTTCCCCGGGTTGAAAGATAAGTTTGACTGTTCCCTCCCATTCAGATCTTAGTTTCTGTAAAATCTTTGATGCCCCCAGTAAAATGCTGGTATGTGCATCATGCCCGCAGGCATGCATGATACCTTCGTTCTGCGATTTATACGAAACTGCATTCTCCTCTTTGATTGGAAGGGCATCCATATCTGCCCGAAGGGCAATCACCCTTTTACCCGGATTTTTCCCCTTAATTAATCCAACTACGCCAGTCGTTGCTTTAATTTCAAAAGGAATTCCCAAATCTTTTAATTTTTCCTGTACGAAGGCTGAAGTCTCAAATTCTTTATAACTTAATTCGGGATGTGCGTGGAGATGACGGCGGATATCAATGGTTTCCGGTGCATATTGTTTTGCCAGTTGACGGATTTTTTCTTTCAGCATATTCAAAATTAGTCGGGTTTTACTTCTATAATATCATGTACCAGGTAGGTGCCCGATGGAAAATCCCGTGTAAGCTTCTGCAAATAAGGTTCCGCTTCTTCTGGTGTTTTGAAATTACCAACATTCAATTTATAGTTGGGCGGCTGGTAAATAAGATAAGACTTCAATTCGGGATAGGACTGATAGATCTTTGTTTTAATAGCAAAAACCTGGTTACGGTCGTTCGACTTAGCAACCTGGATACGGTATCCAGGGATATTTCTTCGGCTATCTCTGGTAGTTAGTTCATTGATCTGAATTTGTTTTTTTATCAGGGAATCAACCCGGGGATCCTTATATATCAGAGTATCCTGCGCAACGCTTGCACCATTATAAATGAAAGCCAGTATAAGTAATGATTTCATAGTCATTTATAGTTTATTCAAGTGCTGCTTTTCTTCTTCCAAAATCTGAATGCTGGCACTGCATCCCAGGCGGTTGGCACCGGCTTCGATTAGTTCCATCGCAAAAGAGTAATGTCGAATGCCACCGGAAGCCTTGATCTTTACTTCCGGCGGAAGTTCAGTTCGCATGAGCTGCACATCTGAAATTGAAGCTCCTTTTTCTGCATAACCCGTGGAAGTTTTCATATAATCAATACCCAGCCTGCCATATAAACTGCAGCAACGGATCAACTCATCCTTCGACAAAACACCGCTCTCCACAATTACTTTAACAAACTTTTCTTTATGATGGATAAGTTCAACCTGCTGAAGCATTTCCGTCTCAAGATAAGACCAGTCACCATTTTTCAGCGCAATTAGATTGATAACGGTATCCAGTTCATCCGCCCCGTCAAGTATGGCGGTATTTATTTCAGACAATTTTGAATCAATGGAAGAATAACCCATCGGGAAACCGATTACGGTCGCTGTTTTCACCGGGCTGTCTTTCAAAGCCTCCACGGCTTGTTTTACCAGGAAGGGTGGCACGCATACAGCTGCAAATTTGAATTCAATAGCTTCCCGGCACAATTGAATAATATCCGCAGATCTACAAGTGGCTTTTAGCAGGGTATGATCAATATAAGACGCGACCGGGGTTGCCATAGTCATTATAAAAGGCGAATTTAATCCTTTTAAGCTTAAAGGTTTAGGCCTAAAGGCCAAAACCAATATTTCTGAGATGGCGCGGAAATGTATTTACATCGATAAAAACCAATATTTGCGTTTGCAGATTTACAGATCAATTTTAGACTTTAAGCTTTAACCTTCAATCCTTTCTTCCTGAAGTACCGAAATAATAGTATGGCTCCAAATAAGAAAATACCGAAAACCAACAGATCAGTACGGATCATGGAAGATTTTTTCTCATCCTTTTGATGGAGCTTTTTTTCTGTATCTCTGATATAATATGCCAGGCCGGGGAAATGATTATTCAACTCGGTGACTTCCCTGAATTTCTTCAACGCATCGCTATAAAATTCACGGTCATAAAAAACA
This sequence comes from Bacteroidota bacterium, assembly GCA_013286315.1. Classification (GTDB taxonomy): domain Bacteria; phylum Bacteroidota; class Bacteroidia; order Chitinophagales; family Chitinophagaceae; genus Puia. The sequence continues at coordinate 1,906 of JABDFX010000101.1, forward strand.
ACGGCCTCACCAAATATTTGGGATGTTTCGCTCGGACGGGCCGTTACACCTGCACTATCGAGATATTCCTCGAGAATCGAAACCGGTATCGCAAAATTTAAACCGGCAGCCAGACCGCCACTGTTTTCAATACTGCCGAACGTAGTCAGGCCAACGACTTCCCCCTTCTCATTACATACCGGTCCGCCGCTACTTCCGCGGTTGATATTTGCATCCATTTGGATCAGAGGCCAGCCGGCGACTGATTTCTTCAATGCGCTAACTATACCGGTTGTAAGTGTGGGTTCGATAGCCGATTCTGTGGCAACATAATTATTGTTTGTCACCGGCCCGGGAAAACCGTATACATACAGTTGTTCGCCAACTTTGGGCAACTCATCCTGCGCAATTTTCAAAGTTGGCAGGGCAGAGTCCCCATCCATCTTGAGGATGGCTATGTCCTTACCCGGCATGGGCTGACCTTTGATGATCACATGGGCGGATTTTTTTATCGATCCTGTATTTCCGTTATTCAAATCTATGCTGTACTCAATAAATATGTCTTTTTTCAGGTCATACAATGCCATGGAGAACAAACGGGCATATACAGAAGCATATGTATTTTCCAATATCGATTTTTGTTGCTCGGAGAACTGGGTAGCCCACGCATTTTCAAGGGCTGAAATATTGGCTTCTGTGATTTGCTGAAAGGCTGACAGGAAAAACTGACGGCGTATAAAAGCATTGTCCCGGTCAATCAGGTGACAATTGGTAGCCACATAACCATCTTCGGTTACCAGAAAACCGGTACCACTGGAAGTGATTTCTTCGGGTTCCTTGATATAATCCAGTGAGGCTTTAAAAAAACGGCTGGGATGATTATTGATTTCCCGTAACACAATATCCAGTTTCTGTTCTGCAGTATATATTATACCGCTGCTGTCAGCTTTCTGGATGGAATCCACCAGGTGATTAAAATGGCGGGAATCCAGCTGCATCTTATTTACATATACGTCTGCAGAAAAAACGGTTCGCACCATAACAACTCCTGGACGGTTAACCCCATAATTTTGCACGGCAGTAAGCTGTTGCGCACAGGTAGTCAGCGACGCTGTCAGGAAGAACAGACCGGTCATGAATGCTGCTAATATCAGGAATGGGTTTTTCATGGTAAGTTATTCCCCTTATATAAAACCCTAAAAGGGCTAACTTGTTGTTTGTTAAAGGTAAACTTTTTCTATGTCATTCATTCCGGCGCCGCTCGCGGAACGCCTTCGCCCTGAATCACTTGACCAGTTGGTGGGTCAAAAACACCTGACTGGCAAAGGAAGTATCCTTCGTACATCCCTGGAACAGGGGAAAATGCCTTCCATGATACTCTGGGGACCACCGGGTACCGGCAAAACTACGATTGCCAACATAATTGCCCATACCCTGCATGCTCCCTTTTACACCCTGAGCGCCATTTCATCGGGGGTAAAAGAGGTACGGGAAGTAATTGACGAGGCCAGACGGCAGGAGAAAGTGATCCTTTTTATAGATGAAATACACCGGTTTAATAAGGGTCAGCAGGATGCATTGCTGGGAGCTGTCGAAAAGGGAGTGCTGACACTGATTGGTGCAACCACTGAAAACCCGTCTTTTGAGGTAAATAGTGCCCTTCTCAGCCGATGCCAGGTGTACGTTTTGAAACCTTTGGGTAAGGACGAACTCAAGGATCTGATGCGTACTGCGCTGGAAAGTGATGTCGTTTTGAAGAAACGAAATATCGAATTAAGGGAAACAGAGGCCCTTATTAATATATCGGGCGGCGATGCGCGTAAGCTGCTCAACCTGCTGGAACTGGTTACGGATGCCGGGGCTAATCTCGATCCATTGGTTATCACGGACGAATTGGTTATGGATACCGCACAGCAGCGTATCGCATTATACGATAAGAAGGGTGAGCAGCATTACGATATCATTTCTGCTTTTATCAAGTCGATGCGGGGCAGCGATCCGAATGCCGCGGTTTATTGGCTTGCCCGTATGATTGAAGGAGGGGAAGATGTTAAATTCATAGCGCGGCGAATGCTCATCCTTGCCAGTGAAGATATTGGCAATGCAAACCCCAATGCCTTATTGCTCGCAAACGCTACTTTTGAGGCAGTGAGTAAAATTGGTTATCCCGAATCCCGTATTATCCTTTCGCAGTGCGCCATTTATCTGGCCAGTTCAGCCAAGAGTAACGCATCCTATGTTGCGATCAATGATGCAATCGGTATGGTTAAACAAACCGGGGACCTGCCCGTTCCATTACATATCCGTAACGCGCCTACCAAACTGATGAAAAATCTGGAATATTCGAAAGGATATGAATACAGTCATTCTTATGATAAAAACTTTTCTCCACAGGAATACCTGCCTGCGGAAATTAGTGGAAAAGCGTTTTTTGATCCTGGTCAAAACGCCCGTGAAGAAGAGATACGAAAACATTTGCGGAGCCTTTGGCAGAAGAAATATGGATACTGAGTTATGGTGTGGTGAATGTAGGATGGTGGATATGTGTAAATTCAAAGTGAAATGTGAAAATGATAGTGTGACAGCATAAAGTCATCCGATACATAAAAATTTTTCGGAAACCCGGTTTCAAATAATCCGTTCTGCATTTAATTTTAAATTCATATAATCCACCATCCCACATTCGTCACATGATAAGCTGGATTCTCAAACCGTTTGCAGAATTAACGCCATATGAACTTTACAGTATACTGCAATTAAGAAATGAAGTGTTTATCGTGGAGCAAAACTGTCCCTATCAGGACATGGACAACAAGGATCTAAAATCCTGGCATTTGATGGGAATCAAAGAGAATAAGCTGATGGCTTATTCAAGATTGCTTGCTCCCGGCATTTCCTATAGTGAATCTTCGATCGGCCGCATCGTAAGTTCCCCTTCTGTACGTAAAACAGGCATGGGGAAAAAACTTGTGGAGGAAAGCATAAAGCAGATCAAGAACCTGTTTAAAACGGATACAATCCGCATTGGTGCTCAACTTTACCTGAAAACATTTTATGAATCATACGGATTCGTTCAGGATGGAGAGATATATCTCGAAGATAATATCCCACACATTATCATGTTGAAAAATCCAAAATGAAACTGTATTCCAGTTCTTGGAATTCGTCTCAATAATATAGTTAATCCTAATTACACCATTCAAAGACTATTTCTCGTTCTTATATAGTCGTGGTTTTTTATTTATGTGAGAACCAAAATCCAAACCGCCGAAATCTAAATCGATATTCAATGAAAACAGGTTTACACTCCATACGGAAGTGTTTGTGTTCACTGGCCATTTTACTGGCATGTTATAACTCTTCCTATAGTCAGCTGTCAGCTGGTAATTATTTTGAAGCAGGTGTTACTGTAGGACCCATGGTATTTCTCGGTGATCTGGGTGGTCACTATGGCGTAGGTACCACTTTCCTGAAAGACTATAATATGAATGCAACAAAACTTGCATTCGGAGTATATCTTGAAGCACATCCTTCTGAATTGATCGGCATACGCCTCTCAGCGAATTTTGGCAGCGTAGAAGGTGACGATAACTATGTAGTAGCTAAAGGAGGTGATGAAGTGAGCAGACTAAACAGAAATCTAAATTTCAAATCCAACATTACAGAAGCCAATTTATTATTCGAAGTGGATCCAACCGTTTTATTTGAAGATCAGCCAACGGAAGTATCCGGCCGGCTCAGGCCTTATGGTCTGATTGGTTTGGGTGTTTTTCATTTTAATCCCATGGGACAGTATATTGATCCGAATACATCACAAACGACCTGGGTCTATTTACAGCCCCTGCATACCGAAGGTGAAGGCTTTGTACCCGGCAGAAAGAATTATGCGCTTACGCAGTTGAATATTCCTATGGGGTTTGGCCTGAAGTATTATGTTAGTGAGAAAGTAAACGTGGGTCTTGAATTATTGTATAGAAAAACTTTTACGGATTATATAGATGACGTTAGTACCACCTTTGTGGATCCAGCCGTATTGAAGGCTAATCTTCCAAATGGGGTTTACCAAATTGCTATAGCAATGGCAAATAAGAGTCCATTAAATGGCATTCCGGGCAGTGGTTATAATCCCGGAGACAAAAGAGGTGACCCTTCGCAAATGGACGCCTATTTCACTTTGGGTTTTAAAGTTGGAATACGTTTGGGTAGTGATCATTCTTATGACAATTCGACCAGATGTCCTTTATTAAGATTCTAAATATATTTTGTTGATCCGTACCCTTTTTTCTTTTTATGAAACCGATCCCCCTGAACTTTTACCAACGGCCCCTAAAAGCTTTACTTCCTCTTGCACTTATGACAACAACACTGGCGTCTTATGCAGAAGGCTCGTTACCCGTGACCAGCGCGGTAATGATCACAAAGAACATGAATAGTAAGAGACACAAAGTGAAGCTTTTTACTGCTTCGGATTACAAAACGCTGTTGTTTACAGTGGATGGTGTGGATGATAAGCGATATACATTATATGTTTTCGATCTGGAAGGAAAACTGATTATACAGTCTGTTATCCTTAACCATGAAACCAGTATTCTCTCCGAAATTCCTTCAGGAATTTACCTGTACGAAGTTTTGGCAAATGATACAAAGGTTGAAAACGGCGAACTAAAAGTAAATAACCCTTAACGCAACCCAATAAGCAGCGGGAGAATTGGTAAGATCTATTATCCGAAGGTTAAGTAAGACCTGATCCGTTCCCTATTATTTTTTATTCTGAAACGATTTTATTCAATTCCCGCTTCACTTATTGGACTTAAATATTTTGGTTTCCCCAATATCCCCAGCAGCCGGCGATGAGAATTGCCGGCTGCTTGTTTATTAAAATTGACCGTTTGTTTTGAGCCTTAGGCTTTGAACTTTAGTCTTATCTTTCAATTCGTCTTTCAGAAACTTCGCTGTAAAACTTCTCTTAACGTCCAGCATCTTCTCGGGTGTTCCTTCGTATAAAATCTCCCCGCCTCCATCACCACCCTCCGGGCCAAGATCAATCAGATGATCCGCCACCTTGATCACGTCCATATTATGTTCAATGACGAGTACGGTATTGCCCCGGTCTACCAGTTTATTCAGCACGTCCAGCAAATGACTGATGTCCTCAAAATGTAAACCCGTCGTTGGTTCGTCCAGTATATAAAATGTTTTACCCGTTTCACGCTTCGATAATTCCGTTCCTAATTTCACTCTTTGCGCTTCTCCTCCGCTCAGTGTAACTGCTGACTGACCCAGCGTGATATAACCCAGACCGACTTCCTGTAATACCTTTATTTTCCGGTAGAGATAATGCACATTTATAAAAAATTCACAGGCCTCATCCACTGTCATATCCAAAACATCACTGATGGACTTTCCCTTGTAACGGATCTCCAGCGTCTCGCGGTTATATCGTTTGCCATTACATTTTTCGCAATGCACATACACATCCGGTAAAAAATTCATTTCGATAACGCGCATACCGCCGCCTTCACAAACTTCACAACGCCCGCTTTTTACATTAAAGGAGAATCTCCCGGCTGTGTAACCGCGAATCTTGGCTTCCGGTATGGATGCAAATAGTGTTCGGATATCCGTAAAGAATCCACAATAAGTAGCCGGATTACTACGCGGCGTTCGGCCAATAGGCGACTGATCAATTTCAATTACCTTGTCAATATTTTCGAGTCCCCTGATTTTTTTATACTCCAGCGGCACGCCTTTAGATCCATATGCATGATGACTCAAAATCGGATAGAGGGTTTCATTGATCAACGTTGATTTTCCACTCCCGCTGACACCCGTAACGACGATAAATTTCCCCAGCGGAAACTGAACGTTCACGTTTTTTAAATTATTTCCTTTGGCCCCCGTAATCTCAAGTATTTTTCCATTTCCCATTCTCCTTTCATTTGGCAGCGGGATCTTTCTGTGCCCGTTCAGATAATCCGCCGTAATGGTATCCAGTTTCAGCATGGTTGCCGGTTTGCCCTGCGCAACGATGCGACCTCCGTGAAATCCTGCTTTCGGACCGATGTCAACCAGGTAATCTGCAGCCATCATGATATCCTTATCATGCTCCACAACCAAAATACTGTTACCTATATCCCGTAAATTTTGTAAAGCAAGAATCAGCCGCTGATTGTCACGTTGATGTAACCCAATACTGGGTTCATCGAGTATATAAGTTATTCCCTGTAGCTGCGAACCTATTTGCGTTGCAAGACGTATACGCTGGGATTCGCCGCCGCTCAGGGTTCTTGTCGGACGATTCAACGTCAGATATGTAAGACCCACGTCCAGGAGGAATTGCAATCGTTCCCGAATTTCTTTTAATACGTCTTTTGCTATTGTATTTTGTTTATGGGTCAGTCTTTTTTCAATATCAATGAACCAGTTTGCCAGTTTATCCAGATTCAAATGGCTGAGCTCAGAAATATTTCTGGAATCAATGCGGAACCAGAGACTTTCCTTTCTCAATCTGGCACCACCGCACGCATCGCATGTTTTGAGTTCCATATATTTTTCGACCCATAATCTTAACGAATCAGTACTGGATGCACCAAACCATCTTTTCAACATGGGTATAAGTCCTTCGTATTCTGCGTTTGTATTGGCTGTTTCGCCTTCGTCAATTTCAAGTATGCTTTCAGAGGTATTTTCCGGAGTACCATACAGGATCAAATTCAGCGCCTTTGCCGGCATGTCTTCTATCGGCGTATCCAGACTGAATTTATTTTTTCTGGCCAGCTTCTGAACGATAGTGAATGTATAAGCGTCCCGTTCACTACCCAGTGGTTCAATGCCACCTTCATTCACTGATTTTTTTCTGTCCGGAATAATGGCATCCAGGCTGATCCGGTAAACTGCGCCCAATCCTTTACAAACGGGGCAGGCACCATATGGTGAGTTGAATGAAAAACTATTAGGGGATGGTTCTTCATAACTGATGCCGGTTTCATCACACATCAGCTGTTTGCTGTACTGGACTATTTTATTGTCATCATTAATCAGCAGGAACATCAGCCCCTTACCCATATTTAAGGCTGTCTGGACACTCTGGCTTACGCGTGTTCTCATTTCTATTGTCACTGTCAGCCGGTCAATCACGACTTCAATATCATGAATTTTATATCTGTCCACCTGCATTTTGGGTATCAGGTCCCTGATTTCTCCGTCTATCCGAACTTTTACAAATCCTTTCTTTCGGATATCTTCAAATAATTCCCGATAATGCCCTTTTCTACCGCGAACCAATGGTGAAAGAACTGAAATTTTTTTGTTCGTGAATTTCTGAAAAATGTTAGAGACAATTTCCTCTTCACTGAATTTCACCATCGGCCGACCGGTATTGTAAGAAAAGGCCTGACCGATTCTGGCATATAAAAGGCGGAGAAAATCATATACTTCCGTTACGGTTCCCACCGTGCTTCGTGGATTACGATTCGTTGTTTTCTGTTCAATAGAAATAACCGGGCTGAGGCCCGTGATCTTATCCACATCGGGCCGTTCCATATCCCCGATAAACTGGCGTGCATAGGCGCCGAAACTCTCCATATAGCGGCGCTGACCCTCAGCATAAATGGTATCAAAAGCCAGAGAGGACTTTCCGCTGCCACTGATACCGGTGATGACCACCAGTTGATTTTTGGGAATCGAAATATCGATATTCTTGAGATTATGCACCCGGGCCCCGAAAACCTCAATCAGCTCTTCACCTGCCGGATGAGACGTACTTTTTTCTTCAATCATGTTAAAATGGAATCGCTAAAGATAATAACAATATACGGGCCGTCTTGTTCCCTTGCCATTCGAAAAATAATTTTTAAAAATATCAGGGCCGTCTTATCTTTGCAGAAGTTCTTTTAGTTGCTTATCAAGAAAGGCTGAGGGTAATGGCCCTGCGAAGCCTTGACAACCTGTTCCACTGATGTGGAACAAGGTGCCAAATCCATCCCGCCGAATGCGGGACAGATAAGTCAGAATCGTTGCTTACTAATATTCATCATATTGAAAGCTCTTCTGGCCTCCGGAAGAGCTTTTTTATTTAAATCCGGCATCACGTAAAAAAGCATTCCAGTCAATTCTTGAGGGCATATTTTATTTCACCCAAAAAACCCGAAAGGGATGGAGGATTATTTTATGCAGGAAACAACAGCTTTCATTCACAGCATTCCGGTCGATCCGCTTACAGGCGCCATTTCGGTACCCATTTATCAGACGTCTACTTTTATACAGGAAGCGCCTGGAGTTCACAAAGGATATGATT
>JABDFX010000102.1 GCA_013286315.1 Bacteroidota bacterium
TTTTACTCATCATTCATGTACGAACCATCGATGCTCACGGGAAGGGAATATGAAACCCGTTTCGGTGAAGTGTTTTTTGAAGAACTGTTTAAAATCGTAAACCACCTGTTGATTGGCAAATGGAAAAAATACCGCAGTGTTTCAGGAGCTGCTGTTGCGAGGGCTATGTATGAGCAATCCTTAAAAGATGAGCCCGGCAAATGGGTCATTCAGTTTGAAGACGGAATCCCTGTAAAAAAAATAAAATCGTAGTTATTCAGACTACAGTCGGAGTAAATCGTAGCCATCACAACTTATAGTCTTTGAAAATGCAATATGTCGTGGCGTTCGAAATCGATAATATCTATACCATTCGGAAGAATTACGTAAACGAAATTCTCCTTTAACCCGAGGGGTCTCAAACAAATTTTAATGACCTCAGATAAATCATTTGTTATACAGTCTAATTTGGGATCATGAAGTACTGACCACCTGTTATTGATGCAATATGTCACAATTTCACCATCAAATTTAAAGTGTAAATCTTCGTATTGTTCGCATTTCCATTCGCCGGTTAAGTATTTTTTAAATTCCACAAGTAGCATAAAATGTAATATTATGATGTCTAAGTTAGGAATTTCTTTTTTTTACTAATCGATCTATTTAAAGCAAATCTGAATGCAAACCTCATCTATTTAAGCAGCACTTTCGAAGTTATTTGGAGAAACGCATCTTTTCCAATATTCCATAATCACCTTTATGGTCTTTTCCAATTCTATCAGCGAGCTATCTTTTAAAAAATATCCCTGTGTAGACTTTGTATATGCATCGACAAGCATACTTTTAGTTGAAGATGTAGAAAAGAATATGAACGGAACACATTGAATTCCCGATTCGCAGTCAGATTTTATCTTATTTTTTAAATCAATCCCACTTACTCGTGGCATATGCACGTCCGAAAGAATAATAAATGGTATTTCTTCTGTAGTACTTAAAAAATCAAATGCTAGAAAACCAGTGCTAAAAAAGATTAATTTGTTAGGATAATTTAAGCTCTTAAAGATCATAGTTAGAAATTCCTGATCATCTAAGTCATCCTCAATTATAACAACTGGGCCATTCTTATTCACAAACTATTATTTAATACCAAAAATTTGATGCCTTTCAGGTAACTGAAATCATATAGGTAAGAAAAATAAAACTAATCGGGAATGATGGATTTCGCTAACTGCGATTAGCAAGAAGGATGACTCGCGACTTGGGAAACAACCAATTTAGGTTTTTAAAATACACTAACCAAAAACTCGATATATTTTCACATATTTAACTGAAATTGTTTAAAATGGGGAAAAAATGTCACAGCAACATTATATTGTTCGTTTTTTCTAAAACATTTTGATCCGTCAAATAAAATGCCCCGCTACAGTTAAGTGGTAACTTGAAATCTCTAACTACGAATGGCGTAAATTTAAGAGGAGCTTACAAAGAGTATTCAAAACAAACTCAGGTTCAGCATGCACTCTTAAAAGTTTGACAAACTAACAAAATGCCAGACAGAACAGACAAACAAGATTTGGAAAGTATTTTAAATTCTCAATCTGAAAACATTCCTGACGGGATTAACCCTGTGAAAATCAGCGAAACTATTAACACTAACCCAGAAACAAAAAATATGGAAACCCACGCACAAGAACTGCACAAGGCGCCCGGCCATGGATGGAAGCATTATTTCTTTGAATTTTTTATGTTGTTCCTTGCAGTAACACTGGGATTTTATGCAGAGAATTTGCGTGAAGGTATAAAAAACAGAGAAGAAATTAATTTGAACATGCGCTCCATGTTATCTGATCTGCGAGCAGATATTAAACATTTTGATTCTGTGCTCGACCGAAATCAATTTGGATATACGATGGCAGATTCACTTATCAGATTATTACATTCAGATCTGTCGAACACGGGGGAAATTTACTACTGTGCAAGATCGGTAACGTCGAATGTTGGTTATTTCTATTCCAATTCAAAAACATTTGAACAGTTGAAGACGGCTGGTTTGTTAAAACTAATAAGACCAAGGAGCTTGCTTGACAGTATCAGCACTTATTATGTTTCTTTCGAATGGCTAACCAACCAAAGCGATCTGTTGCGTATGAAGCTGGATGAAATTCACAAAGGGAATAAGGAATTATTCGATAGTTATGTCTTCTACCAGATGATGAACGTAAATCTTGGAAATTTCAACGGCACACACCTCATCATCAATAAACCTCAGGGTCACCCCGCTTTGCTTTCCACAGAATTCAACAAGGTGAACGCAGTTTCAATGAATTACCATTACTACTCCACAACAGTAAAGTTTTACTGTCGAACCGCTGTTATACAAAGAGCCCTCGCGCTTCGGCTTATTCAATTGATTAGTGAAAAATATCAGATCGAATAAAAAAGCGTATGAAAAACCCGGAGCAGATCGAGAGGACCTTCCTTGCAATTTACATCATCATATCAAATACCTGGAAGCTACTGGTTTTCGACCAGAAGAATCTGTAGAGCCCATCGAGCATGCGGATTGCTTATTTGTGTATAAATTTAGTAAATGAAATGTTCTGTAATACTATTTTCTCTTTTTCTGAGTGTTCTTACTATAAGTGCACAAAATACAACGATCGGGCGCCTGAGAAATAAATTGGAATCCGAAATATCTGATACAGGTAGATGCAAAATTCTGGACAGCCTATCCATGTATAACATGTTTTTTAACAACCGATCAGATAGTACACTAAGCTATTGCAATGAATATATCAACACAGCATTTCAGATTCCTGATAAAAAATATCTCGTCCTGGCCTATGCGCGTATAAGTTTTTATTATAACAACACCGGACAATATAAAGAGTCTTTGAGTATGACGCTGAAAGGACTGGACCTCGCGGAGCAATATCATGTGCAGGATTACATGTCGGTATTATACTATGACCTGTCATGGTTCTATTCAAATTCGGGTAATTTCAAAGAAGGATTGAAATCCGCTTTGACAGGGATCGCTTTTTTAAAGTTCAATAGAGATCCCTTTTTCAACCAGGCACTTCATCTCTACGGAATAACGGGCGAATTCTACCTCGATATCAACAAGGAGGATTCTGCCTTATTTTACTATCACCGGATGGATTCAATTTCCGCTGCTTCCACCGAATTAGGTGCTAAAAATATCACTTACTGGTACTGGGCCATGTACTATTTATATTATAAAAATGACTATCAAAAAGCGGATTCGATATGTTCTGAGGCAATTATGGAATGTAAGAAGTATGGGGAATTCCTGCTCAATTTTTTTTATGTTTTTTCATCAACCTCTTATCTTAACCAGGGTAAAATTGAAAAAGCGATCGCTCAGGCCCGGGAGGCATATGCGCTTTCACTGCCCATATCTGATCCGTCAGCCGAAAGGTTTGCAGCGGGTTTATTGAATACCTGCTACGAAAAATCAGGTAATCTGGACAGCGCGTATTATTATCTTAAAAAAAAGGACAGCCTCAACAACGTAATCCGGGCACATAGCAATGCGAACGACATCCAGCAGTGCCGGTTTGACCAGCAGCTCAGCAGAAGAGAGAAGGAAGCGGCGGCTGTCTTACAGGGACAGAAGAACCGGGACAGAATATTGGCCTTTGTATTTCTGACTGCGGTGATCTTCTTTCTGGTCATTGCGATCATTCAATGGCGGAACAATAGCCAAAAAAAGAGAGCCAATCTGGTTTTGCAACAACGGAAACAGGAACTGGAAAACGCATTACAGGAATTAAAATCTGCTCAGGCACAATTAATCCAGAGTGAAAAGATGGCTTCTCTGGGTGAGCTGACTGCGGGGATAGCCCATGAGATTCAAAACCCTTTGAACTTTATAAATAATTTTTCTGATATCAATTCAGAGTTGAGTGATGAGTTAAAAGATGCAGCAGATAAAGGAAATATCAGCGAGCTGAAAATAATCGCGAAAGACATTCGGGAAAATTCAGAAAAAATAAGTCATCATGGTAAGCGTGCGGATGCCATTGTAAAAGGGATGCTTCAACATTCACGTACAAACGCAGGTCAGAAAGAACCGACGAATATAAATGCATTAGCAGAGGAATATTTGAAACTATCTTTTCATGGACTGAGAGCAAAGGACAATGTATTCAATGCAACAATGAAAACTGATTTTGATCCTAATATAGGAACCATACATATCATTCCCCAGGATATTGGAAGAGTGCTGTTGAATCTGTACAACAACGCATTTTATGCAGTGATTGAGAAGAAGAAACAACAGTCCGAAGGATATCAGCCAACAGTTTCAGTCAGAACGGAAAGGGTAGGCGATAAGGTTGAGATCCGTGTAAAAGACAACGGTAATGGCATTTCGCAAAAAGTAGTTGATAAAATTTTTCAGCCTTTCTTTACAACGAAACCTGCGGGACAGGGAACCGGCTTGGGGTTGTCATTGAGCTACGATATTATTAAGGCACACGGGGGTGAATTGAAAGTGGTTTCAAAGGAAGGGGATGGTGCTGAGTTTGTCGTTCTGATTCCAGCAGTTTAGCTTTCTTTATTAGATTGCAGCTTATCTTTATTTATATGCCTGAAGAAGAAGACATTCTGAAACAACCCCTGACAGAAGAGGAACCTGCAGATGCAATTGTGCAGGATTCATTTATTTCTCCATCAGAAACCAAAACACCAGACATGGAAGTTCATCATCATCCCGACCTGCACCACAAGAGGAAAAATTTCAGGGAATATTTTCTGGAGTTCTTAATGATTTTTCTGGCGGTAACTATGGGATTTATCGCTGAGAACGTCAGGGAATATATCACCGACGGTCAAAAAGAAAAACAATATGTCCTCTCCTTATACGAAGATCTGCAGGTTGACACGGTCAAAATAACCTATCTTATAAATTATGACGATGAAAAAATCAATGTATTAAGCCACATGAATGTCTGTTACGATACAGTTTCAAAAAATCTAAAAGCAACCTCCTGTATGGGTGCATTGATCAAATATTCAAAAACCAACAGGACCTTTCAACTGACGGACCGCACGCTCAGGCAGCTTGCCAATGCTGGTGGATTCCGGTTACTTAGTAAAGAAGATGCGGACAGTATTTTGGTGTATGAAAGTATGTTCCGGCAGTACGATGATTTTCAAAAGACGATATTCCAGGGTGCGCAAGACAATGTCAGAAGCACATTAAATCTCCTGGCCGATTTCAAAGTGAATTTTCCGCTTCAAAATCCGGCAACTTGGTGGGGCAAGGATACGACGCACACTGATCTTAGCGGTCCCCTGCTATTTTCCGACGACGGGGCATTACTGAACAGATGGTTCAATGAACTGGCACTGTATTTAAGGATTACCAAAGCCCAGCGAATCTTATTAGCCGATTTGAAAGATAAGGCCACAAAGCTGATGGCATTCTATAAAAACAAACATCATCTTGACTGAGATAGCGTTATCGACAATGAAGAGCATGAGAATTTTAGTAAAAATATTTTTTCTTTTATGCATACCAGTTCTTGTTACAGCACAAAAACAAGAACAAATAGACAGCATGCGTGTGGTACTTAAGAATGCAATGAACGACACCACGCGCATGGATGCCTGTTTGAAGTTAGGTGCATATTATGATGATGTGAACCTGGACAGCTCTCTGTATTATGACGAAAAAGGAATAGTCTTTGCAAAGCAACTGCGATTAAATTTAAACAGGGCGCAGATGTTAACCCATATGAGTTGGCCGTTGGTTAAAATGGGAAATTATCCCCGATCGCTCAAAGTGCTGAACGAGGCATTGGAAATTGCGGGTGATCCTATTAATGAAAAAAATACCTGGCACTTATTACAAGGACAAACGCCACGATCATACCGAATTGATCTGTTAGGTAATGTTCATTCTGCTTTTGACTATTTATATGGTTCTACAGGTAACTATGGGAAACAGATCACTGAAGCGTATGAGGCAATGAGACTTTTCGAATCCGTTAAGGATACTTTATTTCAGGCCTATGCTTATAGCGATATAGGCAATGCTTATCTCAAATTGAATAAATTTGATTCAGCTCTTTATTTTGAACACAAAGCATTGTCCTATTATTCAGTAATACCATTTAAGGATAGAAAATTTGATGCAGCTTATTTATATATTGGTGAAATCTATCAGCAAATGGGAAATATTGACCTGGCCAGAGAAAACTTTGAAAAAGCAATCCGGGTAAGTGAGCAGCAAAACAACCCTACCAAACAAGGAGATGCGCACCTCCAATTAGCCAACCTTCTCCAATCATTAAGCAAAACAGATTCATCCCTTTTTCATGCCAAAAAAGCCCTGGAAGCTTTTAATATGGTTGGTAATGAAAAGTCAAAGGCGGTTGCTTACCGGATGATATCGGATTGCTATCGGAACCAAAATAAAGCAGACAGTTCTTTTATTTATTTAAGATTGGCGACGGTATTAAATGATAGTCTGGGCAAGATAGAAAAGGAAAAAATCCAGGAATTCCAGGTTGCAGGATTTAACGAGGCATTGCGTTTGCAGGAACTGGAGAAAGAAAAAATACAAACACAAAATAAAACCAGAACCTATACAATGCTTGCAGGTCTTGGGGTTTTTCTTGTGATTGGGATAATACTCTACGGGAATAACCGCCAAAAACAAAAAACAAATAAAGTATTAGAGACCACACTTACCAATTTAAAAGCCACCCAATCCCAGCTTATACAATCCGAAAAAATGGCAAGCCTGGGTGAACTCACTGCGGGCATAGCCCATGAAATTCAAAACCCGTTAAACTTTGTCAATAATTTTTCAGAAGTGAATAAAGAATTGCTTTTTGAAATGAATGAAGAAATTCAGAAAGAGAATTATGATGAAGTAAAAATAATTGCAAAAGATGTTACTGACAATGAAGTAAAAATAAATCATCACGGCAAGCGGGCAGATGCCATTGTTAAAGGCATGCTTCAGCACTCACAGTCAAGCACCGGTGTAAAAGAGGCCACTGACATAAATGCGCTGGCTGATGAATATTTGCGCATCTCATATTATGGCTTAAGCGCGAAGGACAAAGATTTTAATGCAGAGATAAAGACTGATTTTGATAACTCGATCGAAAAAATGAATATCATACCTCAGGACATAGGAAGAGTCCTGTTGAACCTTTACAATAATGCATTTTATGCTGTCAATAAGAAAAAGAAAGCCGCAGGAGCGGGTTATGAACCGACAGTTACAGTCTCGACAGAAAAAAAAGTAAATCGGATATCCATGAGCGTTAGAGACAATGGCAATGGCATCCCGGAAAATATTGTTGATAAAATCTTCCAGCCCTTCTTCACTACCAAGCCAACAGGGCAGGGAACGGGATTGGGATTATCATTGAGCTACGATATCATTAAAGCACATGGAGGAGAAATAAAAGTGAATACGAGAGACGGAGAATTTACAGAGTTTATCATTCAGTTGCCTGCATAATGATAAATCCTTCGCAATATTCTAATCGATCAGCCATATCTAAATTTGTAACATGAAAGGAATGATATTCTTATTCGATTTATTTTTGATGGCGCAGTTGACATTTGCACAAAAGACTAGGGATAAAGAGGTGATGCTTATACAATCTTTGAGGACTGCTTCCAATGAAGCCCTCGCAAAACACGACGTAGACGGGATGTCACAATACTGGCTTGACGACCTTGTACTCATACGGGGAAATTCCTCTCACCTCGCCGGGAAAGATACGATCGTTGCCGCCTGGAGAAAATTATTTAAGGATTATCCCAAAATCAGTTATATAAGGATTCCTGCTCAAATCACGATCAGCAACAATGATACACTTGCCTGGGAGACGGGTACCTGGAAAGCATTTAACTCTTATAGCAATGGAGGGAGCTATAGTGCTATGTGGAAAAAAACAAATAACTCCTGGAAAATTTTAGCGGAACTGTTTGTGTCGCTATTTTAACGGGCAGATTGCAACGAACATAACGCATCAAAATCAAGGCGGAGGAATCACGGTATTATTTAAAAGTCTGGTCAGCTTCTAAAATGGTTTTGTACAAAACATTGATCCCGTTTTTCATGTCTTCGGGTGAAGTGTACTCATCGGGGGAATGACTGATGCCATTTTTACTGGGAACAAATATCATCGCCGCCGGAGCCAGTTTCGCCATATCCTGAGTATCATGTAAAGCGCCGCTTGGTAAATAGATGGCTGTCAGGTTAAGGTCCTTCGCTGCTTTTGCTATCATTAACTGTATCTCTTTATCGGTATTCACGGGTTCCTTAACCTCCTTAGGAATAAAAGTTATTTCCGTTCCGTTTAACAGGGCAATGCTATCGGCTTTCTGTTTAATGATGTTAAACAACAAATCCATTTTGGCAGCGGACAGATCCCGCAAATCCAGACTGATAACCGCTTTGCCGGGAATTACGTTTGCGCCGCCGGGCGTAACTGTTATCTGACCAACCGTTGCTACTTGTCTGCCGTTCATACTTAAGGCAGCCTCATTAATGGCAATGATCAGTTTGGCTGCTGTAAGCAAGGCGTCTTTACGTTGTTTCATAGGTGTTGTACCGGCATGATTGGCTTTTCCGTTTATGGTAATTGTATAAGGCTTCATTCCTACAATACCTTCAACAATACCAATATTGATGTTGGCTGTTTCCAGGTTATTGCCCTGTTCGATATGCAATTCAATAAAAGCGGCCATACTGCCCCGTTCAATTATTGCCTTATCCAATTCATCGGTTTTACCTCCAACGTCGTTTATTCCCTGGCGTAGTGTTTTACCACAGTTCATTGTGCTATTCAGCTCATCCATAGATAAATGTCCGGTCATCGCCCTGCTGCCAATCAACCCTTCTTCTTCGTCCGTAAACAAAATCACTTCCAGGGGATGAATTGTTTCTATGTGATGCTGATTTAGCATATCAATACATTCTATAGCGCCGATCACGCCAAGGTCGCCATCGTAAATCCCTCCATTTGGTACAGCATCAACGTGCGAACCAAATGCAACATAGGGCAGGGAGTTATCCCTGCCTTTCTTTCTCCCGAAAATATTTCCGGCCGCGTCAGTGGTTACAATTAAACCGGCGGCTTGCATTAGCCCGATTATATATTTACGCGCCTGTATATCACCATCGCTGAAAGCAACTCTTTTCATTACTCCCGGGGTATTGGCTCCATATGTCGCCAGTTGATTCATCCGGGTTTCAATCCTGTGCTCATCTGCTAAAGTTTCGCTTTGCGCGGATCCCCTGCTTACAAATAAACTGGCAGTAAATACAACTATAATTGTTCGGGCCTTTTTCATCATTTTTTTAACGAGGTTAGATGGGGCTAAACTAAGTATTTATCGACTAACAAACTGAAGTAAAAGGATCTTCTTCAGGTTAATGGTTTGTCAGGGGATCAAATTTTATCGGCTGCCTTTGCTACGCTCGCAGGATTGCCCGGATCAGGTTGTTTTTTTGAGCAAAACGGTCTTTTACCCGCGTAACACCGGAAGTCATTAAAAAATTTAATGATTAAATTTAACTTTCAGATAAATGAGAGCAATGAAGATATCTGACAACCAAGATCAGCGAATGGCAAAAATGATCTATGCCTCGATATACCCGCTGTATCTGACCAAAGTGGTCCTCATCTGTGGCTATCGAATAGAAGATATAGAAAATAAGCTCACACAAAAAGTCAGATACCTGGATAAGCTGGTCGATGAGTTAGCGAAGGGAAGGATGATGGATAAAATCCGGCGCACCATAAAATAACCAACACAATTGGAAAATTATGATCAGGATCTGTTTGAGTTTATTATTAATTATATTTCTTACTTCAGATTCAATAAAATTACGAGTAGTAGTTAAAAATGTTCAGGTGGGTAAAGGAAGTGTGTTCGTCGCTGTTTACAATGATGAGGAAAATTTTCTTAAAAAGGCTTTTGTCGAGAAAAAACTGGCGTCGTCTAACTCACAATTGGAGTGTTTCTTTGATCTGTCGAAAGGTGAATATGCTGTGGTAGTTTACCAGGATATCAATGACAACAAAAAATTGGATTTGGGTTTATTCAGTATTCCAAAGGAGCCCACAGGATTCAGTAATAATTTCCACCCTCGGTTCTCAAA
>JABDFX010000103.1 GCA_013286315.1 Bacteroidota bacterium
ATTGCCGTTGTAAAGAATCATTGTAGCTGCGAAGCAAGGGATAGTCTGCCTCCGTGTCTTCATCGCGCGTATCATTAAAAAAAGCCATGAACTTATAATATTCATCATGCTTAAAAGGATCATAGGGATGGCTATGACACTGAACGCAACCGAATGTTGTACCCATGATGGCCTCCCAGGTCGTGTTCACCCGGTCAAGGACTGCGGTTGTTCTGAACTCCTCATTGTCCGTACCGCCTTCATCATTGGTCATGGTGTTGCGGTGAAAAGCGGTGGCGATATATTGATCATCTGTTGGATCTTTCATCAGATCACCCGCAATTTGTTCTTTTAAAAAAACATCATAGGGCTTGTCCTCATTAAATGCGTGGATCAGCCAGTCGCGGTATTTCCAGATACTGCGGCTGTCATCGCGTTCATATCCTTTCGTATCGGCATAACGGGCCAGATCGAGCCACATGGAAGTCCATTTTTCTCCATAATGTGGTGAAGCGAGTAACGTATCAACCAGATCGGAATACGCGTTCCCGCTACTGTCGGCTAAAAATTTGTCCGCCAGTTTTTCGGATGGCAAGAGTCCGGTTAT
This sequence comes from Bacteroidota bacterium, assembly GCA_013286315.1. Taxonomy (GTDB): domain Bacteria; phylum Bacteroidota; class Bacteroidia; order Chitinophagales; family Chitinophagaceae; genus Puia. Next base: position 587 of record JABDFX010000103.1, read on the forward strand.
ATCCAGACTTACTCTTCTTAGCAAAGTACTTTTGTCTGCCTGACGTGAAGGTTTTAAATCCTGTTCCTTCCATTTTTGTTCGATAAAGTGATCCACTTCATTTTTTGCCCAGGAACTTTTTGTGTGTATTAGACCGAAGAAAGTGGTTGGCTGCGGCACAACGGGTTCTTTCACGGCCACATAAGCCCAGTGCTCACCCCAGGGTGCGCCTTCCTTTATCCACCGGGTGAGTATCTGAATATCTTCCTTGTTTAAGGGATCGTGTTTATAGGGCATCCGGTCCTCGGGATCTCTGAGACTGATGCGTCTGATCATTTCACTGTGATCAGGGTCTCCAGGAATGATGGCGTGTTTGCCGGATTTTAATGTGGCCAGCGCTTCGTCCCGAAACAGGAGGCTGAATCCGCCCTTTTGCCTTACACCACCATGGCAGGTAATACAGTTTTTATTGAGAATGGGTTTTACCTGCGTGGTAAAATCGATGGGTTTCCGCCTGGTACTGATCACGAAAATCAGAACTGCCAGGAACAGGACAGATATGGCAAGCAACACTTTCTTCATATACGGCACTATAAAAGTATGAAAGTATGGAAGAATGGAAGAATGGAAGTGTTTTTGATGATACTGTTATACGTCAAGGCAGACTCACCAGATTATCGAGTCTAAGACTTGTCTCGTTGACCAGAGCTAATGCAGAGCAGGATTAATTTTCAACCCCAGGTTTCTTCCCCATCTCCAGGTGATATAAATAACGACTACCCACAATATGACCGCATATACAAAATACCAGATGGGTTCATGCTGAACGGAAATGGGTGAAGGACTCAGCATGACTAAAAATCCAGTTGAGCTGATATGCATGATTTGGGAGAGTAAAATACTTTGTGTGTTACAATATGTCCACACGATGATCACTCTGATTGCAGTCATGACCAGGGCAAAAGAAAGAAAATAAGGAAACCACCAGGTTCCGTGCGGAGTTGCCGTTCCAAGAAAATCAATCACAGGCAGGTGCCATATACTCCATATTATACCCAGCAAAACACCGTTCGACAAAGCAGAACGCTGTCTGTTCATATGTGGGAATACAAAACCCATCCAGCCAATCTCCTCCATAATGCCCGCAAGAATTCCAAATAAAAATCCGGTGACGTATAAATTAGGTTTGTATTCCCTGGAGAATGTTTCGGTAAGAATGAATAATGCACCCAATATACACAAGGGGGCAATTAAAACCGGAAGAAACCAGCGGGCTGAAAAATTTCCGGGGCGTAGTCTTTCTTTAAAGACCCTCAGGGATTTCTTTCCGCCGGTTAAAAAAGTCATGATGAGCCCGGACAAAAAGGGACCCAGTAACATCAGGGGAAACATGAGAATACCATCCAGCCTGGGAATACTCTCCCCGTGTAATATTTTGCCAGCTACTAATGCAAAAGCTCCTGACCAGGAGATGAGAAAAGTTAAAATGAAATAGATAGTGGCCGGATGTTTTTGGACGGTATTACGAATTGCCATACCTGTGATCATTTACTGGATTTTGTAATCTCTTCCAACGACCTGCCCTTATCGTGCTGCCAGGATTTGGAAAACTTTAAATCGACATTTTTTAAAAGCTGGATGCAAAGCCGGATGTCTTCTTCCTTCATGTCCTTAAATAACAATTCCGGAATTTTACTGAACCTTTCGTAACAACTCTCCAATACTTTTTTTCCTTTAGGAGTCAGGCTGAGACGTTTGGAGCGTTTATCTTCCGGGTCGTCCCGTTCATTGATATAACCCCGCTTTTTCATTCCAGCGAGTAAATTTAATCCCGTGGAAAGTTCATTGATGGTATGGTATATGACTTCCGTTTTCCTGGGTGTTTTCAGATTGGCGATCGCACTGAGCAGACTGAATTCCTCAAAATGATGAATTTTCATTCCCTTCATCGCAATCTGTATATAGATCATATGAATCCGCGCAATACGGTCTACCAGTTTTGTCATGATGATATCTGCTCTCGGGGGCATTTCGCCGTCAAACAAATTGCCCAGTGTCTCTTTCTTGCTTTTCGAAGCCAGGAAGTATCTGCAAAAATCCTCTATGCCGGATTCCGGGTGACTGTCTTCAAACTCTGCGAAGCTTTTGACAAGTTCTACGGTTTTATTCATTTATTATACATTATTATTAATATAAATTGCTCATAGTTATATCAAATATACTATATTTATTATCATATCTGATGCCCGGGGTCATCTGGGACTGCCTCATTACAAAGACGCGAATTTTAATTTTAGCGGCGGCATTCAAACCATGTCCATCAACCTCGTTTATTTATGACGAATAATATTAAAAGATTTAGTGGAATCAGTGGCATCATCGGCGTGATCATGCTGGTCATTTCCTTTAACATCAATCCGGGTCCGCCGCAGGGCGCCAGCTATGAGCAGTTGATATCATTTGCCCACCAATTTTATTCATCGATATTATGGGGTGCCTGGCTGCAGACGATCGGTCCGTTTCTGATCATTGTATTCGCCTTTTCGCTGGTTCTACTTTCCGGGCAGGGCCAGACGCTCGCCGGCTGGATGGTTTTTTTTGGAGCGGGTATTTTGATGACTATTAGTCTGATTGAAATCACTTTCTATATAGCCGTTTTATTCAAAGATCCTCCGTTGGGGAGCCTGATTGGATTGAATATCATTTATGCCGTTCAGCATCTCTATTTCATCGTAGGCGCTCCTGCACTGTTTATTCCATTGGGAATGGTATTACGACATTCAGATATCCTGCCAAAATGGTTCGGCTGGATGGCTATCGGGATAGGTATTTTCTTTGGAATCCTCGGAATCGTATTTCTTTTTCGTCTGATATTGCCCGTTTGGGTTACGGCCATTGCCGGAATCCAGGCATTTTGGTGGCTGGCTTCTTCGATCCTGGTGGTTATACGAACTCAGTGAACGGCTCCGGAGTGTCCTGGTCGGAACTAATTTCATCCAGGACATCAGCGTGTACCATACGACAAACGGTGAAAGAACCACGCGAACAAACCAGAAAATAACTTCGTATTTAATAATGGATTCGTTACGCCAATTCTTTCTATAAAAAAACATAATTATCGATTACGACGACTGACAGGGGTATGAATGAAATCAATGCAGCTACTTTCCCAAAGGCATAATTGTTGCTTGTTTTGAACCAACAGATATAAACATAATTTATATGAATAAGATATATACCGCCTCCGTTACCGCCAGGGGTGGCCGTAACGGGCATGTGCAATCTCCTGATAAGTTAGTGGACTTTGATTTCCGCTATCCCAAAGCAATGGGCGGCGCCAATGATAATTATTTAAATCCTGAGTTACTTTTTGCTGCAGGCTTTTCCGCCTGTTTTCTCAGTGCGCTGAATCGTGTGATCTACCAGGAAAAAGTAAAAACAGGTGAAGCTACCGTTACAGCACAGGTAAGTTTGGGTAAACTCGACCAATCCCGGTATGCTCTCGCAGTGGACCTGGAAATAATGCTCCCCGGAGTAGACCATGAGAAAGCCGAAGAACTCGTATACAAGGCAGATGCCGTTTGTCCTTACTCAAATGCAACAAGGGGTAATATTGAAGTGAACCTGATTGTAAAAGAAAGCGCAGTGGTGATCGCTTAGATCTTTGTGTGAAGCCTACAATATCAGACGACTACAGAAATGGATATAAGGAAAAGATTTGGCAGAAGAGTTAAAGAACTGCGTCAGGCCAGGGGCCTGTCGCACGACGCATTGGCTCGTTTGGTAGAGTTGGATTCTCATAGTATTTCAGGAATTGAAAAGGGCGAAAGGGAAATTTCTATTGAAACGATCCAAAAAATTTCTATTGCATTTAAAATTAATATCAGTGACTTATTCGAAGGCCTTGAGCTTTTTGAAGTGCCTTGAGAAGAGAAGGTCACAACCTCAATGTTTTTTGTTCAGGTAATTTCCGAAATCAAATATCAGAGTCGCAATAATTGAACTACTGGTTGGCCCGAATATACTTCCAACTCTTGCGATTGCCATATCATGGACATAGGCTATATCAAGAACAAGAGGGTTATATCTCAAAGTCACACCACCGGTTTCAGAAGTTTCATCCAATCCAAACCTAAATGCAAAATGACGCTGCCACAAATTTTGCTCGAATCCTATATTTGGTTCAATAGCCGTATTCTTCGTATTAAAAATCTGATTAGAACGATGTCTTATATTCCCACCCAAATCAATTAATGCCCCTTTCCATACTCCGACAGAAATTCCCAGTCTGTATTCTTGTGAGCTATTCAATCCGTGCGAATTGGAGACATTATCAACTATTGTTTCATTGTCATTATTAAATAAAGCCCTCATTCCAACAAGGATACGTGTATTGGGCTGCCAGGAGAAACCAAAACCACCGGAAGGCAACCAATCTGTTTGGTACCGGGCATATACCTGTGGATTCATTTCTGATACCGCATCAAAAATTGTTCGTTCGTAGGAAAGTAATAGTCCAAATGAAAACCCCTTACCCAACGGCATCGCCATTTTTACAAATACGGCCTGATTTGAACCATCGCCTTGCATTGGGAAAGCAACATTTCCCAATCCGGGCAACTTCAGGGTTGTAGAAATATTGGTGGCATGCTGAGAAAGAGCAATGGCATAAAAAGTTAGTCCATTCTTTAAAGGAGGCAGGGTTACACCAACAGCAGAGAAACCAAATGTATTATTATTCGTGTATTGATTGGTCCCAATATCTAACAGAGCCGTACTTGAATCTCTCCAAACCAAAGAATAGTTCCCCCAGGTTGCTCCATCGCCCCCCATGCCAATGGAGCGTACTCCCTTCTTAATTTGTCCTGAAGCAAATTCGCGTAAGGAAAATTCAGGGCTTTGAGAATATCCGTCAAAGCTTAAAAATAAAATGTATGTGACAAATATCAAATCCCGGAAAACAATATCGAATCTCTTCATCCCCCTGATTGAAATAAACCAAATATATAGAAAATTAAAGGTCTCCTTCAATGAGAAAATGAGTCGAAAAAATATTAATTAAATCACGAATTTGGGATCTGCCGGGGACTTGAACTTTTAGGGAAAATCTGTTTCAATAATGTTTCGGTAAATGTCTCCGTCTGGTCAAAGCATTATTTTTCCTGCAGACTCAGGTTGGCGAAATCTCCATCCGAGCCATCCCCTACGAAAAGTCCGATCTTCCCCGTCCTTCGGGTATTGAGCTGGTTAATCTGCATGACTGCATCCGGACGGTGATTAATGTATAGGGTGATTGTCGGGTAATCAAGTATCAGCTTCAGGTGAATCCAGCTATCCGGGTCTGGTGGCGATTGAATGGTTCGTTCATATTGCCCGCGGAATTCCCTGCGCAATCGCTCCCAGGTGAATTCCGGATAAGAAGTATATTGAATGCAATGTGACCTGCGTAGCGTATCCGGGGATAAAAAATTGAAGGGTCTTAAATAAATCGCATCGAATGTATCCTCATCTATCCCATGAAAACATATGCCAACAAAACTGCTCTGATTCACATTCTTCCCCCGCACATCGAGTTCAATGACACCGTTGGAAAACTGAACGTCGGATATCCAGGCCCCGCCCTCCAGTTTGCCATCGGAAATACTGATTCCTGAAATAGTGTTATCACCGAGAGGGATCAGCTGACGATTAAAAAATTCCAGCCGATTTGATCCTGCATAGTCTTGCAGGTTATAGTTGGCAACAGTCTGCGCAACAAGATGCGTGCTAATGAGAACAAAAAATATCCAGATATAGATACATTTACATTGCGTGAAGCGGTAAGTACTTTTCTGGTATAACATGGAACGGCTATTGTGCTGGTTTATTAGCTAAGATTTGTCCTGGATCAAAGTCTGCGGGATTCACCGGTGCATCCGATACAAGGTCACTGTTGGTCTGTACAAGGACCAACGTATCGTTTACATATATGGAAGTCCTTGTTTCATTCCAGCCGCCATTCAGGTGAACATGGCCTTCCAGTATCTGGTCCTGTCTGGAGCTGTCGAAAAAATTGAGCAAACGGACAATATACAGATTGTTCGCATCAAACCAGATCTGGTTTTCTCTGCTGTTCTCCCGATCCGCTCCGAGAACATAAACGGGACGGTTTTTCCAGTTTGTTTTAAAGAATTTATCCAGGTTGATTCCCATATCCTTCAGTTTCCGTTCGTCTTCTTCAAGCGTATAAAAATAAAGGCCGCCCGATAGAAATACGCCGTCTCCCATTCCCGGTATGACATTGCGGAGCAAACCTTTCCTGAATTCCCACATCGTATCCCGCGTAATGATATCAATATTTCTTTTTCGGGGGTCTACATAGTCAATCCGTAATACCGCCGGGAAAAGTATGCGTTCAAACCAGCGCTGCGTACCATTATTTTTTCCTTTCTTAAAGAAATTTACGTCCTGTGTGTATTGGAGATTATGATACCACTTTCCATGATACCGGCTGTATATCTGCCGCAATAAATCTCTGCCGTCGAAACGATGGTCGGATCGAAAAGAAAACAGCAGAACCAATGCAAGAAAACAGAGGGAGACTTTCTGCAGGCCACCATGTGAGTTTAAAACTGCGTTTGCCTTGTGATCAGACATTGTCTTCCTTTGAAGGGCTCAAGTTATTTAAAAATAATAAATCACCACTCCCGTTTAACGGGGGGTATTTCGCTGACCCGGGGAATTCATCAGCTCCCCTACTATTCACAACACTGTAAGAGGCTATACTTTTTGTCTGGTCACTTTCGAATTTACTTAATTCATTAACGCGTACTTTGCCTCCGCAATGAGAACAGCCGCTGTTCTCGAGCCCAAAATAGTTTTTATCAGGCGACCATCTTTTCCAAAAAAGAGTAATGATGGATATCCATCAATTGAAGGATACTTTTTTGCCAAATCAGGACCCTCCCCTTTTTCCATATCGATGCGAAAACAAATATATTTCTTATTAAAGTAGGCAGCGGCTTTGGGATCTGTATATACAAGCGAATCCATTGTTTTGCATGGTCCGCACCAACTGGCGTATGCATCAAAAAATATGGCTTTATTTTCCCGCTTTGCCTCGATCAAAACCTCCTTCCAGTCACCTGAAAAAAACCGAATACCTGTTTTTTTTGTCTGACTTATTCCGAAAAGAGGAATGGCACATAACAATAATGAAACTCCTGTCATTAAAGTAAAAAAATACCCTGTAGTTGACTTCATGATTTATTTTTAGCTAATATCCGACCGAACAATTGGCTGGAAAAGAAGCTTTATCCAAGACGATGATTAAATACAATGAAGGGATTAAATTCGGCCAAGAGCGGAGCGAAGGTTTTCCCTGTACGTTCTGCTGGCCCTGATTTCCCTGCCCCCCGTCATCAAAATAATATAATCACCATTCAACAGGGACTTTACCTCTGAGATGCGGCTTATGTTCAAAATGCAGGAACGGTGCACCCTCAAAAAAATATGCGCCGGCAATTCCCGTTCAAATTGGTATAAAGGCTTATGAATTAAATAATTCTTATTCATAGTAACTACCCGAACGTACGGGCCATCTGATAAAAAATATTCGATATCCTGAAAAGATATTACCGATGTCCGGGAGCCATTCTTTATACTCAGTGTCTGGAATCTTTCCTTATCAATATTTAATTCAGTGTATGCTATATAATCTATCGCCTTCTTTAATGCTTTTGAGAATCTATTTTGATCAAATGGCTTGAGCAGATAATCTATGGCATCCGAATCAAATGCCGCCAGGGCATATTCGTCATGAGCCGTTGTGAATATAATCGCGGGTAATATCTTTTTATCACGTAGCTGTAGCACATCCATCCCCGATAATTCCGGCATTTTCACATCCAGAAATAATATGTCGGCATTCCCCTTCTTTAGCAATGCAAGCGCCTGAGTTCCTGTAACAGCTTCATAGGTTTGACAGGAAATACCAGATTGTTCCAGGTAATAAAGTATGAGTTTTCTGGCCTCTGGCTCATCATCTGCTATGATAATTTTAATTGCCGGCATCGCTGTGGCTTCTTAAGGGTAAATGAATCACAAACGTGACGCCTTTTCCTCCTGGAGAAGAAGGGTAAACTTCAATTTTGAATTTGGAACCATACAGTTGATTTAACCGCTCCCGGGTGTTTTTCAAACCAATACCTTCCTCAAAATTAATTATTTCAAACGGCTGTCCCCCGAAATCTGCAACTTTTAGACTGATCGTCTCATTTATCTTTTCTATTTGTACGCAGATTTTCCCTTGACCGGCATATGGCTCTATAGCATACTTAATGGCATTTTCTAGGAAGGGTTGAAGGATAAAGGGTGGTATAAGAAAATCGTTCAGACTCTCAGGACATTCGATTGTATAGTCTAATCTTTCTTTATAGCGGTTTTGTTGCAGCTCCAGGTACAGACGGGTGAGTTCAACCTCTTTGTAAACAGGGACAAACTGTTCATTGCTTTCTTTCAACGAAAACCGAAGAAGATCACTGAGCTTGATAAGCATATCATTCGCTTCGTATTTTTGTTCCTGCATTATTTGCGAACTGATGTTGTGGAGCGTATTAAAAAGAAAATGTGTATTCAGCTGGTTCCTTAAAACGTTTAACTGGGATCTTGCCAGTGATTTCCTCAGGTCATTGGCATGCTTATCGGATTCCTCGTTTTTTGAGAAGTATTCCCAGACATATAAAATAAGAACCGTTACCAGATATACAAGCAGATTTAATAAAAATGAATCCCTGAATATCGTTTTTGACAGATTCCAGATTCTGTTTGGCGGCGTCACAAAAAGAAAACGATGTATACCAAAAGACAGGAGCCAATGCATGGCCAGAAAGAGAATTAATCCGGTTAACTGCAAAACCGTCAACCTGATGAATCTGTTTAATTTCGTCCAGGACATCAGCGTGTACCATACGACAAGCGGCGAAAGAACTACGCGAACAAGCCAGAAAATAACTTCGTATTGAATAATGGATTCGTTACGCCAATCCTTTCTATAAAGAATAAAATTATCGATTATGACGGCTGACAGGGGTATGAATGAAATCAATGCAGCTGCAATATATTTTTTAGACACGGCACTCATGAATTAAAGGTAAAATTTCAAACACAAAAAAAATTAGAGCTCAAATCCTTCTGTACAGCGAATTCATCGGATCGTAAAATTAATTTTCATTTTACTTGATTTGATACCAATAGCGGTATGCTTCCGGATTGGTTTTTTATTGGTTCAGTTTCAGATGGGAACTGACGGTCCATGACGCAATTTCTACTTGTGCGGTATAACGATTAATTTTTTACAGGTAGTTTCACTGCAAAAAGTCGAACCGGCAGACTTACCGTGGATTAATGAGTTCTCATTGAAGAATCGACTGGCCACAACCAGATTTTGAGTTTTTTACATTCGGGAAGACGGCCAAGATATATCAGGCCACTGGTGGTTTTGGTTCGCCGCTTCGTCTTTTCCTTTGATAAGGTTTCACATAAT
>JABDFX010000104.1 GCA_013286315.1 Bacteroidota bacterium
ATTCTCTTTCAGGTCTGGGATAAGGGTAATGGTGTGGATTAAAATTAGGCCAGTATTTCCGTGTCCAGCGTTGAGCGTTCCACGTTGGGCGTTTAGAACCTGTAACCAACATATACCTGAACGAGGTTATTCTTAAAATTAAGATCACTGGTTGAGGGTACAAAGGATGGCGGTGTTTGCGAACTGCTATTATCTGGTAGTTTATAGAGATTGGTGATACTGAAATTATACCGGGCGCCTACGATGATTCCCATGAAGGGGCGAACTTCCAGGCCACCACTAAATCCAAAATCTATCCGGTTATAGTAATTAATTGCAGCGTCTGCCTGTGCATTTCCGGTAGATATTTTGTTACTGTCGGATTTTGCACTCAGGAGATATCCCATTTGAGTGCCGATTTGTATCTGAACAAAATGGGTGATATTAATGACCATCAGTTGGGCCAGCATAATATAATCCAGGTAGTTCGTTCCGGTAGTGGTTCCGGTTGAGAAATTATAGGCCTGGTGAGAATAGAGCAGTTCGGTTCTTGAACCCAGTATTGTTTTGGAACTGGGATCCAGGAATAAACCCAACTGGTATCCGGTTTCACTGCTGTTACTGACAGAAGATGCGCTTGTAATATTGGTAAAATTCAGACCGGCTTTAATTCCAAACCCCAGGCTACGATGAGGCTTTTGCTCTGTTTTTTGTTTTGCGCTATTGGCGCTGACATTATCCTGCTGGCTAAAAACACAGGCGGGAAAAAGTAACAGCAACAAGCAGTAAAACTGTTTCATACAAAATTTCTTAAAAGGTATAAAAACCACTATAGACAGACAATAGAACAAAAGTTACAAAGTCCAAATTTTGCCAATGATATCAACAAAAGGGAACGGGGAGCTGCGATGTTAATGCTTCTTAAAGGCCTTATTGATCGCCTCTGTTCTGTTTTGAACATGGAGCTTTTCATATATCCGGTGTATGTGCTGACGGACGGTACTGGTTGAAATACCCAGCTGTTCGGCGATTTCCTTGTACAATAGTCCCTGGGAAAGCAGATGCAGTGTTTCGTTTTCGCGAATCGATAGGATTTTGTTATGGGCAGGTGTTTCGGAATGTACTTTTTCCTGGAAATTATTGACCAGTTTGCGCGCAATATTCGCACTCATCGGCGAACCTCCCTTATGCAACTCCTTCAATGCCTCGACAATATGACTCAGACCCGTGTTTTTTAAAAGATAACCGGATGCACCCGCTTTTAAAGCCTCAAAGACTTTTTCGTCATTTTCGTACACAGTGAACATCATAAACTGCGTAGGAATATTTGATTTCTTTGAAATACGAACACAGTCGATGCCACTCATTCCCGGAAGATTGATATCCATGATAACAATATCCGGCTTTAGTATGGGAATATCAACGGACGCTTCCTCCCCCGTTTTATAAGTATCCAGTACTTTGAATTCAGGATCTGATGCCAGGAAGTTTGTTAGTCCCTCCCTCACTTCATCGAGGTCTTCTACTATGGCCAGCGTAATAGGCATTGAATAGTTGAAATTAGTTTTATTATAAGCATCAGGCAATAGAATGAAAGTTATACCTGAAGGGGCGCAGTCAAAATGATCACTGTTCCTTTATCATGGATGATCTCGAGCTGACCCGATATTTCTTTCATCCGCTTTTGCATATTATTCAATCCGTTGCTGAAAGGGCGAATATTCATACCATCAAATCCTACACCATCATCATGAATCCCGATCAGTAGAATTTTATCAATTTCTATATTGACGATTACATGAATGGCACTTGCGTGTTTTACAATATTATGAAGTGCTTCTTTTATTGTGAGATAAATATTGCGGCGAAATTCACCGCTTACAAAAATGGACGGAAAAACAGCCGGCGCATTCACCTGGCAATGGATACCATTGTTCAGGAGATATTCAACAGCATAAGCGCGCGTATAGGATAACAGATCGCTGAGCGAATCATTTTTTTCATTCAGCGCCCATACAATCTCTCCCATTTTTCCAATCATCTCGTTGGCATAATTACCGATACTGTTGATTTCTGCGTCGATGGGCTGCTCCAATTGTTTTTTCATTTCAATGGTCTCACTCAGGAACTTGATTCTCGAAAGTCCCGCACCCAGGTCGTCATGCATATCCGTTGCTATCCGGGTCCTTTCTTTTTCTATTGCCTGTAATTTTTCAAATTCCACCTGCTGTTTACGAATCCGGATATTTAAATACCATTTTACAACCAGCCATATCAGCAACCCGAGAACCACAATCATGATGATTCTGAACCAGGTCTTTTGCCAAAATGCTTTTTTAATTTTGATAGAAAGGTTCTTCATATAAGGGCTGACCCTACCTTTTGCATCGATCGTGCGGATCCGGAAAGTATAGTCGCCAGGCGCAATCCTGCTATAACGGGTATAGTTTGTGGTTCCTCCCCTTATCCAGTTCTCATCAAAACCGTCCAGCTTATATTCATATGCCGATTCCTGCACATGTTGAAAACTGATACAGGAATAATCAAATGAAAAAGTGTTTTGATCATGATCGAGTACCACCTTTGAACATTCCTGTGGATTTGCTATAAAGCCCGTCGAAGAATCATTGACGTACATATTGATCAGCTGCGCCCGCGGCGGATAAACGGCATCCTGCGATTTTACCGGATAAAATGAAAGAATACCATTATTTGTTCCTACAATACAGTTTCCTGAAGAAGTGTACATAAGAGTATTTTCTTTGAACTCATTATTTGGAAGGCCGTCTTCAATAGAAAATAAGCGCCCGGTCTTTTCTTTTACATTATATTGGTAAAGTCCTTTTTCACCAAAAAGCCAGATTCTATTTCCTTCAACTAGTAAGTTTTTGATGCTCATGAAGGGCATGATACCATTAATGGAAGATTTTTCAATTGACATATTACTTTTACGTAACAGGAAAAGACCCGCATTGGTCGCCATATAAACAACCGGACCGACTTCCTGGAATTGAAAAATCTCGGGTTGGAATGCCAGTCTTTTCCTTATTTCATAATTTCCACCGTCTTTAAGGGGAGAAAGAATATAAAGGCTGTCTTCCCTGTCCTTGATGTATACCTGATGCGCGCTATCTTCAAAGATCACATCAAATGCTTTGACAGGCATAGAGTTGAATGCGGAGAAGGGTTGGATGGTTTCTTTTCCGTTGTGGTTTGAGATATGGTATACACCACCAAATGTTGAAAATAATATCGAGCCATCGCGGAGACGGAGCATCAATTTGGTCCAGTAACTTCCAAAAAGTGCGTTAGATAAGCGCGGGAAATTAACCTGTTTGATAATGTTGGTTCGTGTATTGTAACGGAATAGTCCCCTGTCGGTCGTGCACCAGGCATTCGACTTGTCGTAAAAAAGTATTTGATAAACCGCAGCTATAAAGGGCTTGCCATTTTCCAGTCGCGGCTCGTGAAAAGTTTTATGTTTTAATGAAGAGTCGAGCTGCCAAAATCCCCCATAATCCTGCAACTTGAACCAGGTATTTCCCATCAGATCCGGTCCCAGCCAGGATATATTGTTTTCTTTTTTCCAATGATCCATTTCGGTTTTGGAGAGATGCTTTGAAAAAAAATTATTTTCGATATGTGCATAGCTGACACCATTTCCATAACTCCCGCACCAGATATCGCCTACCCGGTCGAAATATATGGACACGATATTATTACTGCAGACACTGAAGGGATCTAATGCCTCATTCCGGAAGTGATCGATAAATTTTTTCTGGTGGGTATCAAATGTGTAAATGCCTTCATTGCCTGTTCCAACCCATAGCAGTCCTGTGGGTGATTCTGATACATATCTTGTTTCTGTTACCGGTTGATTATTCATCTTGTTATAGATCACATATTTACAGGACACCGGATTCAGCTCAACAAGGCCTTTGGCAGTCGATAACCAGGTTGTAGAATCATTTTGAGAAAGGACGTGAAATATCAGCTGGGATGGCATACCGGCTTTTTTGTCTCCGTCGAAATAGGCCTGCTGCCTGATCAGGGAATCTTTTTTAAAAATAAAATGAATCGTACCGATACTTAAGTAGGTCCAGATTTCTACACTGCCTAAGGAAGGGTCGGCATATAGTAACCCATCTAAAGCGTCTGTTGAAATAATGGAACGGAATAATTTTGTGGCCGTGTTAAAGATTTTTATGGCTTTGGAACTGACATCAATGAACCATAAATCATGGGCATTCGCAAACCCCAGTAATACACAGTAAGTATTTACCTTGCGGCCGTTTGCCGAAGGGATACCAAAATGTGTAAAGCTGTTGTCAGTTTGATTGAAACGGTCAATGCCCGCATCATTTCCAATCCACACAGTATGATTTGAGTCCTCCAGTATACGTGTGATAAAATTGCCTGCAAGGCTATTTTTATTATTATCTGCGTGTTGGAAATTAATGGGATGGATTCCGTCAAATAATGTAATTCCGTTTCTGGTACCGAGCCAGATATAACCCCTGCTATCCTGCAGGAAATGATAAACTATATTTTGTACAAGACCATTTTGGACGTTAAGCTGTTTGAAATTATAATAAGGATTGAAATTTTGTCCATAGCTACAGGCAAATATTACCTGGAAAATCAGGAAGAAGATTATCTTAAGGATAAGGGTTCGCATACAGGCTATTACCTTATTAAATGTAAGCAATAGAATGATGGCCGGTAGATTTTCAGGGAAATGTTTAACTTTCCCTCAAATAAATGAACCAATGAAACTTCTAACGATTGCAGCATTCGTTCTGTTGACCCTTCAGGGATGTGAATTAAATCAGGAAAAAGATAAGGCGGCAGCTCCCGAAAACCCGATGATCGGAACCTGGGAGTTGGTTACCGGGACAACCATACAGGGTAAGGACACAACGACAACCGATTACACCAAAGGCAAAAAATTCTTAAAGATCATTAACGACACCCATTTTTCTTTCGTGGGACATGATCTGAGCAAAGGGAAGGATACCGCCGCCTTTTATACCTCAGGCGCAGGAACCTATACACTATCTGATAGTATGTATACTGAGCATTTGCAGTTTTGCAGTGACAGGGCCTGGGAGAACAATGATTTCGTTTTTACCGTGGCGTTTCGAAATGACATGCTGACACAGACCGGCATAGAAAAGATTGATTCGTTAAAAGTAAACAGAAAGAATATTGAGACATATATGCGGTTAAAATGAAACCTGTGACCGGTTATTTTATCTTTGCTGTATGGGCACCCGGAACATTTGAAAGTTTCGTCATACGATAAATCTTTCCGTCGGGCTTTGTGAATATAAACATTTCGCCCCCCTCATCCTGTGCAAACCGCAGGTCCACACGGTTTTGCCCGCACAAACTGCGAAGCGTTAATCGTTTTCCATCCAGCGAAACAAACCATTCTTTGATCTGCGCCATTTTAGAGGGATTCAAATCTGCGAGACTGATATAAAATAACCTTCCGCCAGGGATATCTCCGAACAGGTATTTTCCCCGGAGTTGGGGGATCATCCGGCCTTCGTAGGCGAATCCGCCGGCGATGGCATTGCCCTCGTCGTGATCAAATGCAGCGACGGGATAAGTATAATGTGAAACACTATCATCGGCAGGCAGGGGGTATATTTTATTAATGTCGGAATCCGGATACATCAGAAACTTTCCCCCCCGGTTGGGCCATCCATAATCATGTCCTTTTAAAATAATATCAATGGCTTCAATACTCGCCTGACCAATATTTGTTGCGAGCATGACGCCCTTGTTTGTCCAGGTGATGCGATTGGGATTTCTGAAACCATCTGCATATATTTCACGAACGGCTGTTGAATCCTTCGCTTTGGCAAATGGATTTTGTCCGGGTATACCATACTGACTATTTGCACTGTTTTTACCCAGTGGATCGATACGGAGAATGCTCCCCCAGATCCTGTCCGGATGATGGGTTAGAAAAGCATATCCATTCTCAGTGCATCCGCCGTCGCCCACACCGATATATAATTGTCCGTAATCCTCATCGCCCTGTTTTGATTTCGGGTTAAAAATAATTTCCTGGACCCCGTGAATTCCTGAAACCATATCGATCCGCATCAATTCGCGACAGGTTCCGCTGAATGAAGATGCGTTTGGATCTGCAGCTTTCCATTCACAAAGCACCCACTGCAGGGTTTGTTTTATGGAGTCCGGGATGGCGAAGTCCGCCTTTTTCGAATGTGCAGCTTCGGTATGCGTTGTATAGAAAATACCATTCCTTGCGTAATCGGGGTGAAAAGCAAATGAGCCGAAACCGGTAGCGAGACCAGGTTGGTTTATAAAAGCCGGTTTCCACTTCGAAATGTCCAGCCAGGTTTCTGCTTTTTTGTTTATCAGCTTATATAATTTTCCCCGCTGATCCAGGACAAACCAGCTCTTGATAGGTTTCACCCAGTCCATTTTACTGATCCGGGTAAGTGGTTCCTTATCACTGCTGGGAGGTATTTGTGCAAATAGTTCCAGATCCACCAGAATATCAGAAGCGGGTATTTTTTCAGGAATCGGATTTTTGATCGCGTTGGGATCATCTTTTGGTTTTTGTTTCGCTTTCTGAGTGTATAAAAAAGCAATCAGCTGGTCAAGCTCTTCATCTTTTAGAGTGGTGAATGAGGGCATGAGGGAGTGGTAGTCGGCCAGAAGTTTTTTGGCATGATCAGATCCCGAATCGATTATGGCCTTTGGATTACGGATAAATTCCCTGAGCCATCTGACCGAATCCGTTTCTGTTATTCCCGAAAGGTTTGGCCCGATTCCGTCATGACGGAAATTGTGACAGCCGCTGCAATTGGTCTGGAATAATAATTGTCCCTGTGCGATGCTGACCGAGTCGGTGGCAATCGTGTTTGCTGATTTTCTACTGCCGCAGGACAGCATGCAGCTTATTGCAAAGCAAACAAGTAAGAAAACCGGGTAAAAAACTTTCTTCATCTGGCTAAATCAGATAGCCAAGATACTGAATCGGGTTCTAAGTATGATCATTCCGATATCAGAGGAAATAAAGGTTTGTTACAAGATCAATCGAAATCAAATTCCCAATAAATGTGAAACGTAATTCTTGTAGGGGAATATACTTAGTCGGCTAACTATTAGCATCAAACGAAAATCCAAACTCACTTCCTGCACCGATTTGACTGTGCACCCAGATTTTTCCTCCCTGCGCTTCGATGAATTCCTTTGAAATCGCAAGGCCCAATCCCGTTCTTGATCTTTCCTGTGAGCCGGGTACTTTGAAGTAACGGTCAAAAACACGGGCAAGATATTTTTCGTCAATACCCCTGCCGTGATCTTTTACCGATAGTTCCACATGACCGTTCCTTGGGCCGGCATATATCTCAATAGCAGACGACTCATATGAATACTTGATCGCATTCGTCAGTAAATTGATCATCACCCAGGTTGTTTTTTCTTTATCGGCATGTATCTGCGGTGTCTCCGGTATGATGGTTGTTTTTATCGATATATTTTTTTGCTGGGCCTGGACCTGCACCGCATCCAGTGCGTCTTCAACTATGGTTGTTACAGGCGTGGATTGCAGGTTGAATTGAATATTACCGGTTTCCACCTGGGCCATATTGATCAGTTCACTTGTAATTTTCAATAAACGGTCAGCATCATCACCAATACTATTGATCAATTGTTTCTGATCTTCAGCCAGTGGTCCTGTTCTTTCGTCTGATAATATTTGTGCGCTCATCTTTATGGAAGAAATAGGCGTCTTCAGTTCGTGGGATACCGTGGCAATAAAATTTGTTTTTGCTTCGTTGAGTTCATGAAAAATGGTGATATTCCGTAATACAATTACCTGCCCGATCACTTCCTGATTGTTTTTCACATCTAAAATATCCTTGTTAAAAAAACCCTCCTTGTCATCCAGGTATATTTTCAAATCTTTTTTGTCACCATCTGTCTGGAGTAATTTTCTCATCAGATCATTTTTAAGAGCAATATCAGGTGCATATTTCCCCACGGTATCGATTTCTTTTAATCCCATCAGTTTTTGAGCGACAACATTCAGAAACAGAATGTTTTTTTTGGCGTCAAGCCCGATGATCCCATCCCGCATCTGGTTGATAATGGTTTCGATACGGCTTTTCTCGAATTGCATTTTCGCCAGGTTACTATGTTCATACAGATCCAGTTTTTCTGCCATAGCATTGAAAGCGATCGCCAGGTCACCCAGCTCATCTTTCTGTTTCAAATAAATCCGCTTACTATAGTTTTTATTTGCAATTTCTTTAATCCCGTCGGACAGGGATTGAATCGGTCCGGAAATAATACCGGGCAGGTTAAAAATAAAAGTAAACGATATGAGGATCAGGATGGTAAAAATAATGGCCAGCCAGCTTTTAGCATTCCGGGCCGTTTCCTGTGCAACCATATTCTTGCGATAAATTGCGGAGGTATTGAGGTCCAGCACCTGAAGTATAGATTGCCTTATTTCACTATAATTGGACGGATCCTTCGGATCTGCCTTTAATTCTTCAAAGTTCTTTCTGATTTCTTCTGTTTGCTCTTTTTCACCCGGTTCCGTGATATTTAATTCCTGGTTCTTCAGATTCTCTTCAAATTTATCCATCGCATCCTTATGGGTGTCCACAGTTTCGAGTGCGGTGAGCATGTTATTACAATAGATGACCGATTTATAATTGTCCTTTAAAATAAGGTCCGCATCACGGCTTAGCAGGTTGATATTGATGATTCCGAGAATTCCGAATATCAGAATCACCCCGAAAAGGAATATTAATCCGGCCGTCAACTTGGTTTTTAATTTTACTGCCATTTCATGATAATATTACGATATCAATACTCACCTCCGATAATTTATTCAGCAACTGGCTGAATACGGCCGTGTTCAGGATAACTTTCGCCAGACCGAGATGCGGTTTTCCTATACAGATGGTTGTGACCTTTCTTTCTTCGGCGGTTTCAATAATTCCCTTCGCGATATTGTTATTGACAACTTTAATTACTTCAGCACCTGATTCCGTAGCCAGTTTGAAATTATTAATCAGATGCCGTTGTGCGGCCAATCCGATTTTGTCACCCCGCTCCCTGTCCGTCTGAACATATAATACATACCAGTCGGAATGATAATAAGAAGCAAGTCTCGCTGTTTTCCTGATCACCATCCTGGCTATTTCATGATTGCTGCTGATACAGGCCATGAATCGTTCGTCTTTACTGCCAAGGCTTCCCGGAAGCTCGGTCTCTATTTTACGTTCCACCTGGCTGGCGACTTCCTTCAACGCCAGTTCCCGCAGCTGCAGAATTTTGTCAGGTTGAAAAAAATTATTCAATGCCTTTTCAATTTTTTCCGGAGCATATATTTTCCCTTCTTTCAGGCGTGTAACCAACTCATCAGCCGTGAGATCAATATTCACCACTTCATCCGCCTGTTTTAATACATTGTCAGGAATCCGTTCGGCCACGTCAACACCAGTGATGGATTTCACATCTTCATGGAGGCTTTCTATATGCTGAATATTTACAGCGCTGATCACGTTGATTCCGGCATCCAGGATATCCATCACATCCTGCCATCGTTTTTCATTCTTACTGCCTTCGATATTGGTATGTGCGAGCTCGTCGATGATTACGATTTCAGGATGCTGGTTGATAATAGCCTGCACATCCAGTTCTTCCAGCTCCTTACCCTTATAAAATAATTTGCGCCTGGGTATTATAGGCAGACCATCCAATAATTCATATGTTTCTTTTCTGCCGTGCGTTTCGATGTAACCGATTTTAACATCCATTCCATTTCTTAAAAGTGAATGGGCTTCCTGCAGCATGCGGTATGTTTTACCGACACCCGCACTCATGCCAATATAAATCTTACATTTTCCGCGCCGGGATTTGCGGATAAGATCAATAAACTGAGCGGTATGTTTTTCCTGATCCGGCATGTTTCGCTGATTCACTGGAGCCGTTGACTATGATATATGGTATTCTTCCATTTTCCGGTATAAGGTAGACAATCCGA
>JABDFX010000105.1 GCA_013286315.1 Bacteroidota bacterium
CTTGCACTTGAAAGCTGAACCTGCTTTTTGGCAATCACCTGGCCCGTAGTTCCAACCAGTTCAAGAACGTAATTACCGGTTTGTTGTTCGTCAAACTGGATTAATATTTTCTGGTTTACCGGGTTTGGATAAATCTGAATTCCGGGACGTTGATCTTCCAGTTGAAGGTTCACTGCCTTGACCACCGAATAAACAACATTTCCTTCTGCATCCGTGCGTTTGATGCGGAAGTATATATCGCCCACATCAGCTTTAGTAGGGTTGTATTGATACTGGTATTGTGCAACAGTACCCGCCGGAGCAGATCCGGCCGGGACGGTTCCCGCTGCCAGCCAGCGTTCATTGTCATTGCTATAGTCGATTTCATAAATAATACCCGGTTGATCTGTTGTTCCAAGCCATTGCAATGAGATAATGCCATTTTTCTTATAGACTGAAAAATTGCTGATTTCTGCGCCCAAAGGCACCGTCGGGCACCAGTAATAGGTCAGTTTCAGCGTACCCCCTATCACCGTAGTTACGGAAGAATTGTAATTGGATCCTCCGTCGAGCGTGATCATACCCCCGTTTATGGTATATGCAAAGTTGACCGTACCCAGCCCGAGATAAGCGGCATTACCACCCGTAGTTCCGATTCCCGTTGGAAACGTAATAATATTTTCAGGTCCATACGTAATGGTATCTCCGGGTATACCAAACGGCGCCAGGGTATCATATCCGTGAACGGAATTGAAAACATGCGTCATAGTAATTCCGGGGCCACTTATTTTATTCGTTAGTGTCAGCTGGAAAAGAAAAGCCGTACTGTCAGGACCGGTGTTACCGGCACCGGTAACTGAATTTCCGGTAATTGTATCGTGCAGTGTAACACAACTCAGATTTCCAATGGCCGGGTTAAACTGTTGAAATGAAAAGTTAAGTGTACTTGTAGTGGTTGGAGAAATCGAGATTGACTGGTCAATAGCTGTTGCGGGAATCCCACCAGTACAGGTACATTGTGCATATGGAGACGGATGGAGAAATATAACGACGCACGCGGAGACCAGTAATCCCCTTAAGTAAAGATTTTTCATAGTACGGATTTTGATGACGGATGACGGATGACGGAAAACGAACCTCTGTAAAATTATCTAATAACATAGTGGGATGAAAGCGCATAAATACTTGAAGCCCCCACCCGTAATTTCCGCAGTTTTTGCACCCCTTGAATATGATGAAAATCCCAGAGTTTTTCACAGTAACTTCGCCCGATCGTCGTGAAGTCCACTATATTTTTCCCGAAAAATTCCATAAAAAATGACCGAAAATTCTATTCAGATACAGGTTCAGCTGGACGAAAATAAAATGCCTGCTGAAATCAGCTGGAGTGCCCCTGAAAATACACCGGAAAATACCCGGAAAGCCAAGGCCTTTCTGCTTTCCATCTGGGATGGATCTGACAAAGCCGCCCTTCGCATCGACCTGTGGACAAAGGATATGATGGTAGATGAAATGGAGGACTTTTTTTACCAAACCCTAATGACCATGGCTGATACCTATAAAAGAGCCACCCGACATAATGATCTGGCGGGAGAAATGAAGAGTTTCGCAAAAGCTTTCTTTCAAAAATCGAGGGCAAAACAGGTACATGATAATAAATAATAATTTATAATATGAGTCTGGAACAAAAAGTTATGACCGACTTAAAAACGGCTATGTTAGCCAAGGATGAAAAAGCTCTTCGCTCCCTTCGGGCCATTAAAGCGGCCATCCTGCTGGCCAAAACATCCGAAGCTGCGGCGGGAGATCTGAAAGAAGAAGATGAAGTGAAACTTCTTCAGAAACTGGTCAAATCCAGAAAGGATTCTTTGGAAATATATACCGCCCAAAACCGACGGGATCTGGCTGTTAAGGAAGAGGAGGAAATCACCATTATAGAAAAATTTCTTCCAGCTCAGATGGGCCCGGAGGAACTCAAAACCATTCTCCTGAAAATCATAGCCGACACGGGTGCCAGCTCACCCGCTGATATGGGGAAAGTGATGGGTGTTGCAACCAAACAACTGGCGGGTAAGACAGACGGTAAATCCATCAGTACAATGGTAAAGGAATTACTCTCAAAGGCTTAACACGTAACGCTGAACGCCAGGCTAAGTTATCAAACAAAGAATTTGAGCTTAAATTCATTGCATAACGGGCAGGTCAATTCTTGTGGGATATTTCTCTGAAAAATAGATTGTATGTGTGGCTTTTATAAAATCCGAATCTTTCGCAGCGTATATGTTGGGAATGAATGTTTGCGGGTTCCGGTCGATCACTGGGAACCAACTGCTTTGTACCTGGATCATCATTCGATGGCCTTTCTTAAACATATGATTAATCTGGTGTAGTCCAATCACAAATTCTTCCGGTTTACCTGGAACCAGGGCTTCGGGGTTTGTGAAACTCTTTCTGAATTTACCGCGGAACACTTCCATGGCAACCGGCAACTGGTAACCGCTTAACTTCAAATTCAACGGATCCCATTCCGGATAAACATCGATCAGCTTTACGATCCAGTCAGCATCCGTTCCGGTAGTTGAAGCAAATAAATGTGCGTTTACGGCACCCGTAACGATCATATCTTCTTTTAATGAATCAGTGGTAAAACTGATCACATCAGGCCTTGTATAAACAAAGCGTT
The DNA here is from genome assembly GCA_013286315.1 of Bacteroidota bacterium. Taxonomy (GTDB): domain Bacteria; phylum Bacteroidota; class Bacteroidia; order Chitinophagales; family Chitinophagaceae; genus Puia. The sequence goes on from JABDFX010000105.1 coordinate 2,663, forward strand.
GATCTTCTACCTGCCAGGGTCTCCAGCGACTGCCAATGCCATATGTTGCTTCGATCGGCAGTGTTCTGTAAGGAACGGGTTTTTGAGGATCACTGATATAGGAAACAGTACCCTCTTTCAAAGGTTTTGTAAATGAAGCAGCTCCGTCGGGGCCGGCGTATAGCGATTGAATCGTAGCCTGTCTGGGTGGCCAGCTTGTATATGTTTTCCAGACGTTCGATCCGGTTTGAAAAATATAAGCTTCTTCAAATTTCCCATCACCGATTCCTTTCAGGTAATAATCAAACCATTTTTTTTGCAGAACCCGGAATTCTTCGCCCGTCTCGCTGCCAAAACTAATCAGTCCGATACTGTCCCCTTTCGATCTTCCCCATTGTCCGTGATACCAGGGTCCGAGAACAATATGATTCATATTTTTCTCATCCGTTTTTTCCATTTGTCCGTACATCAACTGCGGGCCATTCAGGTCTTCCTGGTCAAAAAAACCGCCCACATGAAGCTGCGGAATTTCAACCTTCGTTACATACGTAAGAGGTGAGTTTTTCTGCCAGAAACTGTCGTAGTCCGGGTGCTCTGTCAAATGATTCCAGGTTGGGATCCTGTTATGAAAATATTCCTCATTTACATTTTTTAAGCTCCCGAGTTTTAAATACCAATTGAATAAATCAAAAGCGGGAAATTGAAAATTACTATTTGTATTGTTGTTTTCCAGCTCGTAGGAATATTCAAATCCATAACTTAACCTGAAAGCACCATTATGATGGAAGTCGTCTCCCAGGAACAAGTCTGACATACAAGCCTGTTCGGAAGAAGCTTTCAATGCAGGATGGTGGTCCACGGATCCCACGAGTGCCAGCCAACCCGGATATGAAATGCCGGTAATACCGGCTTTGCCATTATTATTTTTTACATTATGGATGAGCCAGTCAATTGTGTCCCAGGTATCAGTACTCTCATCAATGGCGCCCTTTTGATTTTCATGAATCAATGGTTGATGAATCTCAAATCTGCCCTGGCTTTTGAATCTCCCGCGTATGTCCTGAAAAACAAAAATATATCCCTCTGCAGCCATGTTGTAGTAAAGGAACCTGTCAGATAATGAAACAACCTGGTTGCCGTTTGGATAATTTCCATCGATACCATAGGGTGTCCGGCTTATAAGAAACGGGTAAGTACTATGCCGGTCAACCGGCGCAAGTACGATGGTATTTAACAAAATGCCATCCCGCATGGGAATCATATAACTTGTTTTCATGTACAACACCGAATCAGTGGGTGACTGACAAAAACCAAATGACGAAAATGCCCCCATGATGAGCGGCAGGAAGAATTTTTTTATTACCATTTTTATAGCTATTCGTAAATGCGGAGTCTTGCTTTTAAATTATCCATTTCCTGCTGAAGTTCTTTTAGCTTTTCGAGCAGATGTTTCAATGCATCTATGCCCGGAACATTTATATCCAAATCATAATACAACCGGCTGAATTTTTCCAGTTCCACCACTTCTTCCATCAATATAAAACGTTGCTCTTCCCTCGAGCTGATAGAAACCAATCCGTAAGATTCAAGTGTTTCTATGAAACTCCTTTCTACTTGATAATAAGTGCAGAAGGTCTCCAGTGGTATCATTTCTTCGTCTGACATCCGGGCGTTTTATTTCATTTTTGAAAGTTCGGTAAAAAGTTCGTTTTGTCTTGCTGTCAGATTCGTTGGAATTAAAACATTATACGTAACAAAGAGATCACCAAAAGATCCTTCCTTTTTATAAACCGGGAAGCCCTTGCCTTTCAACCGGGATTTTGTTCCATTCTGCGTTCCGTGTTTTACTTTGAGTTTTATTTTTCCATCCAGTGTATCCACCATCACTTCCCCGCCCAATACGGCCGTATACAAATCCACGTTCAGGGTTATATATAAATCATTTTCCACCCGTTTGAAAACCGGGTCTGGAGCTATTCTGAATGTAATATATAAATCGCCATGGGGTCCGCCATTGGTATCGGGTGCGCCATGATTCTTCAAACGAATTACCTGCCCGTCTTCCACACCTGCCGGAATGGTAATGCGGATATTTTTTTCATTGATAGTTAAAGTTTGTGTGTGCGTCTTTGCTGCATCACGCAGGGAAAGCTGTAATTCTGCCTGATAATCCTGCCCCCGGAATTTTGTACTGCGTGATCCTGAGCCACGCGCGCCGGAACCAAACATCTGTTCAAAAAAATCTGAGTATTGCCCTTCACCAAAATCGTCGCTACCCCCGAAATCTGAAAATGGATTTGCGGTTTGGCCGGATCTTCGCTGACCTCCGTAGGCACCTGACTGTCGGGCCTTTTCAAACTGATCGGCATTTTCCCAATTCTCCCCGTATTGCTCTCCGTACTGGTCATATTTTTTTCTTTTCTCCGGATCACTGAGCACTTCGTTGGCTTCATTGATCTGTTGAAATTTTTTATTCGCTTCTTTATCCGTGGGATTTAGGTCGGGATGTAATTTCCGGGCCAGTTTGCGGTAAGCTTTTTTGACGTCTTCTTCGGAAGCCGTTTTGGGTATGCCTAGAATTTTATAATAATCAGTATATGCCATAGGTTTTGCTTAAACCAGTTCTTTCACAACATTCCAGATAACCTTTGGTTTGCCCAGCGTATAATAATGCAACACAGGAACGCCCGTTTTTTTCAATTCCCGGCTTTGTTCTAATAACCATTTTGTTCCGATGATTTCCACCTCTTCGTCTGTTTTGCATTTCATAACGGCGTCAGAAAGGTCCGCCGGAATATCTACATGAAAAACTTTTGGTAAAAGAGTGAGTTGTTTTTTGTTCGTAATCGGTTTCAGCCCTGGAATAATCGGAACGTCAATACCATTTCCCCTGCAGGTCTTTACAAAATCAAAAAATTTCTGATTATCGAAAAACATCTGGGTTGTAATATATTCAGCACCCGAATCAACCTTGGCTTTCAGGAACTTCATATCTGTTTCAAGGTTCGGTGATTCGAAGTGTTTTTCGGGATATCCCGCAACCCCTATACAGAAATTTGTTTTGCTTCCGTTTTTAATATCCTCTTCCTGGTATAATCCCTGGTTCAGATTCACAATTTGTTTCAACAGATCGATTGCGTACTGATTTCCGCCGGGTTCAGGTGTAAAGGCAGCCTCATTTTTCGGAGCGTCGCCTCTTAAAACCAATACGTTATCGATACCCAGAAAATGCAGATCGATCAATGCGTCTTCAGTTTCCCTCTTCCCGAAACCCCCACAGATCAGATGGGGTACTGCATCCACCTGGTAATGGTTCATGATGGCCGCGCAAATACCAACGGTGCCCGGTCTTTTCCTTACCTCTACCTTTTCGAACGTGCCATCACTTTTCTTTTTGAACATGGTTTCACTGCGGTGATAAGTCACGTTGATAAATGCCGGTTTGAACTCCATAAGCGGGTCCAAATGGTCATAAATCGAACTGATAGTCTTTCCCTTCAGTGGCGGAAGAATTTCAAAGGAAACGGCGGTGTCTTTGGCCTGGTGGATATGATCTATAACCTTCATCAGTGGGTCCCAGAACGGTTTATTTGTGGATTGCAAACTTAATTCAATAGCACTATAACACAAGCACCTGTTAAACTATTTTAAAATGAACCGATTACATATTCTTCTGGTATTTTTGTTCAAATTGACCGGTTTTGAGTTTAACCATTCACACAAGCGATCTCGTAAAAAGCTACCATAACCGAACCGTGGTTGACCACGTTTCCGTAAATGTAAAACAGGGTGAAATCGTTGGTCTGTTGGGACCTAACGGGGCGGGGAAAACAACAACATTTTACATGGTGGTTGGATTGATCAAACCCGACGAAGGGCAGGTATTTCTGGACGATCGCGATATTACCCGTCTGCCCATGTATAAAAGGGCGCAACTGGGTCTTGGTTATCTACCCCAGGAAGCATCTGTTTTCCGCAAATTATCAGTTGAAGACAATATCAAGGCTATCCTGGAAATGACGAAGATGCCCAAAAAGGAACAACGCGAAAAGCTGGAGGCCCTGCTCGACGAATTTCGTCTTCATCACGTACGAAAAAACAACGGAGATTCCCTGAGCGGGGGTGAAAGAAGACGAACTGAAATCGCACGTGCACTTGCAGTCGATCCTAATTTTATGCTGCTGGATGAGCCATTTGCCGGGGTGGATCCCATCGCTGTGGAAGATATACAGGCTGTTGTTGCGCGACTGAAATACAAAAACATAGGAATTCTGATCACCGATCACAATGTAAACGAGACACTTTCGATCTGCGACCGCGCATATCTTCTGATTGAAGGGAAAATCTTTAAACATGGAACGGCTGAAGAACTTGCTGCAGATGAACAGGTGCGTCGTTTGTACCTTGGAAGAAACTTCGAATTGAAGCGAAAAGATTATCTTCATGAAGAAGCTTCAAGACCTGTCATATAATGTTTTCAGGACAGCAGGTTAGGCTATTTTCTATGAATTATACCTCCGAAACTTGAAATTATTAAGTCCTGCCATATCGCGCCTGGCCAGGATGAGACGCTGGCAAATTGAACAATGGGTGCTCGACCCGATTGCCGTCCAACGTGAAGTACTGCAGGATTTGGTTACATCCGCCCAATACACGGAAATCGGTCGTAAGTATAATTTTTCGAAATTATTTTCCATCAAAGAATTTAAAAAAGCCATTCCCATCCACGAGTACGACAACATCAAACCGTATATCCAACGAATCATGCAGGGAGAAGAAAACCTGCTCTGGAATACACCGATCAACTGGTTTGCAAAAAGTAGTGGTACCACGAGCGATAAAAGCAAATTCATTCCGATCAGCGAAGAAAGCCTTCAGGACAATCATTTTCGAGGAGCGAAAGATGTGCTCACCATGTATTATTATGCTTATCCCGAATCCGATCTGTTAACTGGAAAAGGGCTGGTTATCGGCGGTAGTCATACCATTAATCAGGTAAATGCTGATGTACAATATGGTGATCTGAGTGCTGTTTTATTACAGAATTCTCCATTCTGGGGACACTGGATCCGTACACCGGAATTACATATTGCCCTGCTGGATGAATGGGAAAATAAAATTGAACAGCTGGCCGAAACCACGATCAAGGAAAATGTGACTTCCATTTCAGGAGTGCCCACCTGGACCCTGGTTCTGATGAAAAGGATACTGGAAATAACCGGTAAAAATAATATCCTCGAGGTATGGCCCTCTCTGGAGTTATATATTCATGGCGGCGTTTCTTTTACACCCTATCGCGAGCAGTTTGCAAAAATCATCGGGGGACATATCAATTACCTTGAAATATATAATGCCAGTGAGGGATTTTTTGCTGCCCAGGATTCTCCTGGTGAAGAGGGCATGTTGTTATTTACGAACCACGGCATATTTATGGAATTTATGCCCGTTGGAGAATACGGGAAACCGGATCCGCAAACCATCGGTTTGAAAGATGTCGAACTGGGAATAAACTATGCTTTGGTTATAAGTACCAATGGCGGACTTTGGCGTTATCTTTTGGGGGATACTATTCAATTTACACGATTGGGTCCCTATCGGATCAAAGTAAGTGGCAGGCTTAAACATTTTATCAATGCCTTTGGGGAAGAATTGATCGTGGATAACGCCGATAAGGCGATTATAGAAGCAGCGAATAAATCCGGTGCAGTAGTAAATGATTATACAGCAGCTCCTGTTTATTTCGGCGACCACTCCAACGGGTCTCATGAATGGCTGATAGAATTTGAAAAAGAGCCTGTGAGCCTGATCACGTTTTCAGAAGAACTTGATAAAGCATTAAAGGAACTGAACAGTGATTATGAAGCCAAACGTCATAAAGATATTGCTCTGGGACCGCCTCTCGTAAAATCCGTTCCGAAGGGACTATTCATTAACTGGCTACGTAAAAAAGGAAAATTGGGCGGTCAGCATAAGGTTCCACGACTTTCAAACGACCGGCAATACCTGGATGAACTGCTGGAGATGCTCAAGCAAGTATGAAAGTATGGAAGAATGGAAGTGTGGAAGTAACTGATTCACTTATACTTTCATACTTTCATACTTCCATTCTTCCATACTTCCATACTCTGAGTTAATAGTAAGCTGGCAATAATTAAACTGACAAAAGATGATGTATAAAAAAGATAACCATATGGCACATCAATGAGTTGATAAAAAACGACCAGACTAAGTTTAAAGCAGGCAAGATTAATATTCTGAATCTTCCATCTCTTCTGTAACAAGCAGAAACACATAAATACAAGCGGTAGGGAAAAACTCATTATCAGTAATGTGATATGTAATATTCCCATGCGATGCGGTCCAAAGAATTTTGCAAGTCCCGGATTCAGCCAGAATACTTCCGGACTAAATTCCCAAACGTGTTTTGCAAAGCTCACATATAGTGACGGCAGCGAAATCATTTGTCCAAGTGCCTTATATCCAAAAGGAATTAAAAAAAACAAAACGAAACAAGCCGTACCTGTAATTGAAAAGATAATGAGTTTGCGGTAATCTCTTCTGAATGCATAAAAAACCAGGCAGGGAGCCAGCCATCCGATCATACTGTACCGACTTAAAAGGCAACAGGAAGTGGCTAATCCCATTAAGAATGCGTTGTCAGAGATGATTGCGAGGCTTAGCAACACAAAATATAAAATGACCACGCCCTCTTCACTCATACTGATCAAACTGTGCACATCATTTCTTGCAAAAAGCCACCAGAATAAAACTGCAGCAATTGCGATCTGACCATATCCAAAATAACGGTTTCCTCTTAGCCGGACATTGAATAAAACAATCGAAAAACTCAGTAGAAGTGCTAACACGGTAATCCAGCGCATATCTAGTTTCATGATAACTGCCGGAGCGTATGGAAACCACATAGCGGGGAGATAAATGGGCTGGGTACCATTCCAGATTTCAGGAATTGGATCATACACATGCTTCCATTCACCGCTCAGAAACCTTTCGTTCATCACTTTTATAATCGGCAGCATG
>JABDFX010000106.1 GCA_013286315.1 Bacteroidota bacterium
GATTATCAAGCATCCGTTTCCCGAAAGACGAATAATCGGCGATCTGTCAGATATCGGGAAAGTATTGGAAGTCTTAAATTTGAATTAACCGGGATCGTGATTAAAGCAAGCCATTATTTAGAAGTCGAAAACAGGAGACTGATCCTTGAAAGAGATGAGTTGCAACAAAAGCTATATGAGGCGACAGAGATCATTGAATATATCAAGAGGGGAAAAATTGATGCGGTCATCAATGCCGGTAATGAGGCGGACAATGTACTAATCTCAAAAACTGCTGACCAGTCATACCGCAAATTTATCGAAAGTATGTCCGCGGGTGTAGTGGCGGTCCTTGTTGATGGCGTCATCCTTTATTGTAATTCCAGTTTTGCCGTATTGATGAATCTCCCGCTGGAAAATGTGATCGGAGCGAACATACTCGATTTTATTCCTTCAGCATATCTTAATCAATTCCTTTATTATTTTCAACATCCCGATGTCGAACATGATAATTTGGAAGTTTCTGTCATGGGTCCGAACGGGATCTACCAGCACTATATTGTTTCATCAAATATGTTGGATCTGCAGGATTTTCCGACGCTTAATTTTGTATGGACCGATGTAACCCGTCAGAAAATATCTGAAGAGAAGTTGAAGGCCGTTAATGAAAGCCTGAACGTTGTGATCGATCAGCTTATATTTTCAGAAAAACAGGTATCCGTTTTGAATATTCAGTTGGAGGATAATATTAAAATACTCGAAACTGCCAATATCGAACTGGGCACATTTGCTCATATCGCATCACATGATCTGCAGGAGCCTTTGAGGAAATTATTGACATTTAGTAGCATTTTGCGTACGGAGTACTTCCAGTCAATGGATGAGCGGGGACAAAAATATGTGGAAAGAATTCATAGTGCATCAGCCAGAATGCGAAATCTGATTACCGATATTTTGAAATTCTCCGAAATTTCACAGAGCAATATTTATTTTGAGCCGGTCGACATGATGGTGGTTATAAAGGAGGCCGTTTCGGATCTTGAAATTTCTGTCGCTGAGTCAGGCGCTAAAATTACCTTCGGTGAGGGTTTTCCTGTCATAGAAGCCAATACCATTCAGATCAGGCGCTTGTTTCAAAATATTATTGGGAATTCACTAAAATTTATAAAGGCAGGTATCACGCCTCAGATTGAAATTACCTATAGCAAAAGTTCCGGAATAAAAATAGATGATTCGCTCCCCGATGTAGAATTTTGTGTCTTTACCATCAGGGACAATGGCATAGGTTTCAAACCCGAATATAAAAATAAAATATTTACGATATTTCAGCGACTTCATAATAACGAAATATATGCAGGCACGGGGATCGGTCTGGCCATCTGCAAGAAAATAGTTGGCAGGCATCATGGTTATATTTTTGCAGACAGTAGGCCAAATGAGGGCGTATCGGTTCAGATACTGTTGCCCATGTTTCAAACCCCCATTTCCTGATAAGATTGGCGGCTGGATATTTCATGAATAAAATTAATCTGTGTTAATTTTGTGTATCATGGGACGATTAATAACTAACAACTAATAATTAATAAGTAATAATATGACAACAGAAAATAAGCTGGCTATCTGGATGGATCACGCTTCGGCGAGCGCCATCGAATATCCCGGGGATGAAAACATTGTGAAAACCATCACTTCCGATTTTACGCAGACTGAAAAGAAGGAGAGCCTGGAGAAAAGTGAGCGTTCGATGCATAATAAAGAAAAGCACCAGCAATCGGGATATTACAAGGAACTGGGCAAGCTGATTGCCAATTATGATTTTGTATTATTATTTGGCCCGACCAATGCGAAATCGGAACTGCTGAATTTCTTAAGAGCAGATCATCGATTCGATCAGATAAAAATCGTGATAAAGACGGCCGATAAGATGGACATCCATGAACAGCAGAAATTCGTAAGAAAATATTTTACTGAACCGGTCAATCTCTGAAAACATAATAAGCGTTGCGATTTGTATGATCACAAGGATCTGGCATGGCCGCACATCTCATGAAAATGGCGAATGGTACCTTCGGTTCTTACTCAACAAGGGCACGGAGGAGTATGGGCTGACACCCGGCAACCTGTCGGTGAAAGTCTGGCGTGAAAAAGCTGCGGACTGCTGTCATTTCTGGACAGTTACTGAATGGAAGGATATATCTTCTGTCAAAGCATTTGCGGGAGAAGACTACGAAAAAGCCGTTTACTATCCTGAGGACGAAGGTATACTGCTCGAATTTGAAGGGCGGGTGATACATACCGAAACTTATACCGTAAAGTAGACATTAACCGGAGCTTGACGTTTGTAATATGTAATTTTATAAACCAGGCTGTCGATTCTTAAAATAATGTATGAAACACATTTTAATCCTCTCCTTCTTTTTCATTGCTGCCAATTCTTTCGCGCAGACTCCGGGTAAAGGAGATACGGTCAGATTCTGTTTTATTAAGTATAAAATACCAGCGGGATGTAAAGCAATATCTGAATATCAGGTGACATGCGACGACTATACGATGACCTGGACTTATCTGACCCCGCAAACATTCCAAACAATGCCCGACCAGATAATAAACCAAATGGCCGGACAAATGAAAAAGTTTAAAAAAGAGCCGGTCACTTGCTATCTGTTCGATAACCAGGTAAAAGGATATAAAATAAGTTTTAAGACCAACCAGGGCACGAGTCATCAGCTGATAGCCTATGGTCTCGCAAATGAGCAACTCGTTTTGGTACAATTATCGCTCGAAAAGGAACCTAAAATCAATGAAGATATTCCTGCATTTCCAAGACAAATGATCAGTTTATCAAAATAATATGATCATTACAACTGATAATTCTTTAATCTGTTACTAATCCCTCTGTTATTTGTTCCCCTATTATCAGGAAAATACGATTAAGATTGTAATCATTGAACAGAGTAAGCCCACTCAGGACTGCCCAGTTTTCTGTATCAATCAATTGTTCATCGTTAAACCTTACCGATATGAAAAAGACCCTCCTCGCGTTCACCCTCGGATTCACTTTCAATATAGTGGCGGGTGACTATACCTATGCGCAGAATTCTCAAAAAAATATTGAGTCTGACAGCAAAATGAACTTTATGCCATCCATTCATAATTTGAGCATTCTGCAAAATCATGATTTAACGGGTGCCAATCTTCTGACCAGAAATGAAATCAATATTTGGGCCGTCAGGGATTTTATAAACAGGTTTAATGAAGTAGAGAATGTTTTGTGGTTTGCTATTCCTAAGGGTGGTTACGAGGCTTATTTTGTACGGGATGGTTATGGGGACAGGATTATATATGATAAAAGCGGTGGCTGGCAACAGTCGTTAATAACCTATGATGAGGGTAAATGCCCGCGCGATATCCGGGCAGCAGTAAAATCATTGTTCTTTGACTTTGACATTATCCTGGTCGAGGAAGCAGATAACAGGGAAGGTGCAGAATTCATCTTCTACCTGCAGGATAAATCCAGTATACAGATCGTTCGGGTGACTAAAGAAAATGAAGTGGAAGTTTTGAACATGTTTGACAGGCAGGTATACTGACCCGTATGTTTATATAAAAAAGATCCCGCAACCCTTACGGGATCTTTCCAAATATATTCTCTACATTTTCTTCATCTTGGGAACAGGTGCTGAAAGAAGAGTTGTAAGATACAATTTATAATAAAAGAAAAAACCCTGTGTCGCAGGGTTTTTTCAACGGTTGAATGGCAGGAATTTCTTATTAATTCACGTTAACTGTGTTCTTTTTAAAGCCATGAGATTTTGCGCAGGTGACATCAAATTGCCATATCTCACCTCCTCCCGGAGCTGCTCCGTAACCCCAGATTGAAACGTATAATTTATTGTCCGGGCCAAATGTCATCGCCGTAGGCAAATTAAGTCCTGAAGCAATCGTGAATCTTTCTCCTGAAGGGTCGACCCGAATGACTTCACCGGTTCCGGGAGTAGGGAATGGATTTCCGGTTGTGTTTTCAATTACATACAGACCTCCAAGTTCGTCAAAAGTGACTCCAAGAATGGCCGTAAAGCCGGTAGCAAAAATGCTTAACGTCCCTTCAGGAGTAAGTTTATAAACGTTCGCTGCGCCCTGGACAAAAGGAAATGGAGTCAGGGTTCCAAAATAAAAATTTCCGTCATGATGAATCATTGAAGTCGGTCCTATCCAGTTAGTGGGTCCAGGGTACAATTTGGAAATATCTATGACTCGCCGGATGGAACCTGTTTTAGGGGATATCCTGTCAATTTCCTGCTGATTGGGCTGAGTGATATATAACTTTCCATCCACACTCACCATGCTATATGGAGTACCGTCTGGTTCAAAGTCCGCGGGGTCCGGATTAGTTACAGGATTATTCATCAGGAAATTGCTGATGTTTGTCACCGTAGTCCAGGTCCTGTCGTGATTTACCTTAAATACCTGATTCGGAATGTTCGGCACTCCGTGAGAACAACCTGCCCCTGTGATTAATCCATAAAGAGAATGGTCGATAAATGCAACATCAGCCACTCCGCTTACAAAACCTCCTATAGCCGGGCTTGTAGCACTGGAAGGGAGATGGTCTACGAAAGTGGTTCTGTTACCCTCCCTGTCTATTCTTGAAATCCTTGACCCTGTATCACTTCCTGTATAAGGGCCAGCACCCGGTACCTGCATACATGTGGTGCTCATGAATGTTCCGCCCACACCGCCTTCTGCAACATAGAGGTATCCGTCAGGGCCAAATTTCAGACCCCGGGGATTATTTAAGCCGGTGGCGAAAACGGATTGGGCAATAACAATATCGTTGGGATTACAGGCACAGAACCGGGGGCCTTCTTTTCTGCAGGAAACAGCAAAAAGCAAAACGGTTACCAGAGCGGTTACTCCGGTAGCCAGGGTAAAATTTTTTTTCATAAAATGGTTTATTTAAGGTGGTGAATAAAAACTTTGTCACAGAATAAGGTGAATGGTCACTAAAGAGAGCCTGAAAACTCCGCCCGGTCCTCACGTAATTCCGTGAATTTCAGCGGGATGAGTGTGTTTAGATTGGATAGGGCGGATGGGACGTTTAAAACACCGGAGGTTTTAAGGGTAAAATGTAAGAAGAACACACTAAAATTGCGTTTAAATGTAACTTTGATTTCACCCCTGAAAAATACCTATTTATAGGTAGTGTTTTCAATATGATGTTTCCTGTTTCCCTGTTTGAACGATTAAGTAATGATTGATACCGATTATTTGGCTTCATAAAATTGGCTTATGAAACGGGAACCTTTCAACTATGAATTCAGCAAAATGATGAAATGGCTTGGTACTGATTCGATACCAAGTCAATTGAAGTTCGACGCTGACTACTACAAAAAGTTTTTTAGTTTTTTTCTGCTGGGAGATTCGTACTATTTTATTATCAACCATCATACGTTGAGAATGGAGTATGTGAGTAAGGAGATTGAAGCCGTTATGGGTTATCTCCCATCGGAATTTGAAATTGGTTTTATGAATGACCTGATCCATCCTGAAGACCGTTCCTGGTTTTTAGCCATCGGAAGCAGCATGATTGATTTTTTTTCCCAATTACCTGTTGAAAAACTGATGAGGTATAAAGTGCGTTATGATATCCGTTTCAGGAAGAAAAATGGCGACTATGCGCGAATACTGTACCAGGGGGTATTGTTGGAACATGATCAGAATGGCAGGTTTTTAAGAACCCTGAGTGTGCATTCGGATATAACTTACCTGAAACAGGAAGGTAAGCCTGTGTTGTCCTTTATCGGAATAGAAGGCGAACCATCTTACTTTGATGTTGCATCAAAAAACATATTCATTGAAAGCAAAGAGGAATTGACCAGGCGCGAAAGACAGGTGCTGTTGCTTTTAATAGAAGGGAAATTGAGTAAAGAAATCAGTCAGGTTTTGAAAATAAGCAAACAGACCGTTGATACACACCGGAAAAATATGCTTCACAAAAAACAGCTCACTAATACCGGCGAGCTGGTCGGTAAAGCCATCCGGTACGGATGGGTATAAAAAGCCAAATCTCCAGGCAACGTTTCAACTTTCATTCCTATCTTATATCCGTTGGCCATAAATAACAGGATTTGACGGAAGGAGAAATCATTCAGGGTTGTTTAAATAAGAATACGGCAGCACAGCATGCTCTCTTTCAAAAATATGCTGGTGTCCTGATGACTATTTGCCGGCGCTATGGCGGAGATCATACTGAGGCAGAGGACATGTTACAGGAAGCATTTATCAGGATATTTAAATTTATAAATCAATATCAGGGCACCGGCTCCTTTGAGGGCTGGATTAAAAGAATCACCGTTCGTTCCTGCCTGCAGATTTTACAGGTCCGGAAAGTCAGATTTTCGGAGCTCTCAGAAAGTCATCAGGAGATTCAAACCTCAGTTCCGGATATCATTTCTGATTTGGATGCCGACGAAATACTAAAACAGATCAGTTATTTGCCTGTTGGCTATCGCATGATTTTCAATCTCTATGTGATGGAAGGGTATTCACATGAAGAAATAGGCCAGATGCTTAAAATCAAAACAGCCACCAGCCGTAGCCAGTTGTCGAAGGCCCGGAGCCTGCTGCAGGGAAAAATAAATTTATTACAAAAAATATCCGGCTAGTATGACAGAAAATCAATTCGATAATTCACTGAAAAATAAAATCCGGGACCACGGTTCTCCTGTTCCGGATGATATGTGGGAGCGGATTATCAGGAAAAAGGATAAGGACAGAAAAGGATTCCTGTTCTTTTTCAGGTGGCTCGCTTTTTTGATCCTGGGTGTTTGTCTGGGAGGTTATTTACTGATGAACCATACAAAGCAAAAAACGGAACCAGCCAATCATATATTAACCAGCCAGGACCAGAAGTCAGGTGAGGCTACGCATGCGTCTCCCCTGAACAAAGAGGAGGTGAGAACGGAAAAAAATTTATCAGCTGTTGATGAGCATCTTTCATCAGGTAAAAAAGGACCCTATTTCTCTAATCCGCTTCCAACAAGTAAGAAAGAAACTTATTCTTCTGATAAGCTAAGAGAATCAAAAGATAAAAGAGGGAAATTCAAATCTGTTCGTGATAAAACAGCGGTTTCTGAAGTAGCGGTTTCGGCAGCTGCGGCGAAGGGAGTACAAAATTCTACTTTGCGAAAAGATTCCCCGGCAACGGAAAAAGATGATTCTGTAACGGGTAAACCGGCGGCAGTTAATAAATCGTTGGCTATCATTAATCCGGCTCTCAAGTCACAGGTAGATTCTTCACTAAAGTCTATTGTCAGGAAAACGCAGAAAGATTCTGTGACCGGGAAAAAATGGTATCTGGATATATATGCATCGCCCGATTATCCGATCGATCATACGGCATACACGTCTTCGAACTTTATAAGCGAAACAATGAAACTCTCCTACACTGTTGGATTGAGAATAAACAGAGCATTTGGCAAACATTTCTCGGGTAAAATCGGCATCCAGTTTTCGCAAATAAATTTTGCATACCCTGATAGCCTCAATTATCAGAGCGGCACGGTGAATCACCTGAAGAGTTTTGATATCCCTTTATTGGCGGGTTATTCTTTTGGTGCTGAAAAGTTGAAAATGACTATTATAGCAGGTGGAATTGCTAATCTGTATACCTTTTTTAAAGGTGATGCATTCGCTGACGAGTTTAAAACGAACACCGGGTTCAGTCTCTACGCCGGATTAAATATGGAAAGAAAAATCAATCAGAAGATTTCAATTTATTTAGAACCATATTACAGATACAGGCTGACGTCAATGACCGTGAGCACGACACAGTACCATAAGTTTATTGATGTAGTTGGTTTAACATTCGGGGCCCGGTATTATTTTTTAAAACGGATAAAGAAATAAATGAGTATCAGAAATGCCTGTTGGTTAGCGTTGGTGATCTTTTTAACGGCTTGCCGGAAATCAAATTATATTCCACCCGTTGTGCCAGTTCCACCTGTTTTACCCGATACTCTTTTCCAATGGAAAGAATTGGGAACAGTTCCCGGATCATTTACAGGAGATATCTGGTTTACTTCGCCCGCGAATGGGTTTGCCGCGGGGTCCCAGCTTTGTCAAACTATTGATAGTGGCAGGACCTGGAACGCCATTTCTGGCACTTCGGGCAGCCTTGGATTTTACAATTTGTTCTTTACCGATTCGAAAAACGGGTTTGCAGAGGGTGCATCCCTGATGGCTGTTACAACGGATGGAGGAGATACATGGACCATTAAACCACTTCCGTCTGCAGGAGCTTTAACACTGTTCTTTATAAATTCTTCTACCGGATTTTATGGAGACAATTCAGGAAGCGGCTTATACAAGACTTCAGACGGTGGGAATAACTGGACAAGTATTTTTAAAACTCCGACAACTCCTGACAATTATTATCCCTGCTTTCTCAATATCGATACAGGATTTGTTGCGACAAGCTCCGGATTATTTGCAAGTACAACGGACGGAGGTCAAAACTGGAAATCATTGGGTTATTTTAATTCTATCGCCGGTTCCACGAACTTTTATAATCAGCTTCAGTTTCTGAATATAAATGAAGGTTTTTATGGCTGTCCTTCCGGGGTCATGAAAACAACTAATGGGGGACAAACCTGGAACAATATATTGTCTGAACCATCCGGTTCAGTAAATGTGATAAAATTTTTTGACTCTCAATCCGGATATTTTAAAGGATCGACGATCATTTACCAGACGATAGATGGTGGTCAGACCTGGACCATCAGTTGCAAAATTGGCAGCGATTCCTTTATCGGCATGAATTTTCTGGACGCCCATACCGGTTGGGCCTGTACAAATAAAGGCAGGGTATTCAGGATTCAACAATAATGTGGCTTCAGGTATCAACTTCTATATATCACGATTATTTTGACTTCGGACTGGGGAATTGTCTTTGTTTCTCGTCATAGTTTATTTTGTTGGTGGGTTTTTTTCCTGGTATTGCTGAATCAGATCCAATGTATGCGTTAATGACTCTTTGCTGCTCCAGTCTAAATGACCCGGGATAATATATTTTGGGTCCTTGAATTTATCCTGGATATTTTTAATTGTAACAGCCCAGTTTTTAACATTGGCATCTGAAAGATTACCCAGGTCTTCCGCTTCGGTACTTTTCACCAGGCAGCCTCCATAAAGGATTTTTTCTTTCTCAAACCAAATCACAATATTGTCCGGCGAATGTCCCTGACCGCCATAATAGGTTTGGAATGAATACTGACCCACTGTAAAGAGGCTGTCTTTGTAAATTAAAAATTCAGCTCTTTTTGCATTTCTTTCTTTACTGAGTTCATCTGTTCGTTTTGAAGTATAGGTCCGGATACCCATGCTCTTGTAGTATTCGAGACCCGCCGTTCTGTCCTCATGAAAA
>JABDFX010000107.1 GCA_013286315.1 Bacteroidota bacterium
TCTGAAACAATTTATTCAGACTACGCCAAATGCGACGCTGGGCGTATTGGCGCTTGGATGGGCTTCCAGGAGTTTTCAGCCGGATCAAATGCAATCTTCCCTGAAAGATTTAAAAGCACGTTTTCCCGGAAATGCCTTCTTAGCAGAAATGGAAAAGAACAGTCAACAGCCACCTGATCAGCAGTCAGCCGCCGGTGAATCCTGGGTCGGCAAGACGGTCCCTGAACTGGTCATGCACGATCCGAACGGGAAAGAAGTTTCTATTTCTTCCTTCAAAGGAAAATATCTGCTCATAGACTTTTGGGCGAGTTGGTGCGGGCCCTGCAGGATGGAAAATCCGAATGTGGTAAAAGCGTATGATGAATTCAAAGGGAAAAATTTTACAATTCTGGGTGTGTCACTCGACAAGGACAAAGATGCATGGAAAAAGGCTATCAAGCAGGATCATTTGAGCTGGACACATATGAGCGACCTGAAATATTGGAATAGCCAGGCAGTTGAAACATTCGGATTCCAGGGAATTCCTTTCAATGTGCTCGTGGATCCATCCGGAAAGGTGATTGCTGAATCGCTGCGCGGGGAGGAACTGGATGCTAAACTCAAGCAGGTTTTGAACTGACTTACCTACAGGTTTTGAACGGATTGTCTTTCACAATTTCACAATTCCCAATTATTTTTTAGGAATAATAGCTATTAGTAAAGCTGGTAAAAATATCAGGTTTGTAAGTGTGGCCATTACCAGCGTGAGCGAAGTCAACCATCCGAGTGCCTGTGTTCCACCAAATCCGCTGAAACAAAAAATTACAAATCCTGCGATCAGTACCAGCGAAGTATAAACGATACTGATTCCGGTGGAATGAATCGTTTGAATGACGGTGCTTTCCACAGTACTCTTGACAGTGCTGTCCTGTTTATAATTTACCAGGAACCGTATCGTAATATCAATTGCAATTCCCAATGCAATGCTGAAAACAAGAACGGTGGAAGGCTTTAATGGTACTCCTGCCCATCCCATTACACCGGCGGTAATTACAAGCGGAATCAGATTGGGCAATAAAGAACAAATCAGGATACGTATACTTTTAAAGAGATATAACATGCATGCGGCAATCAATAGAAAGGCCCAGATTATACTTTGCTTAAGTCCTGCAATGATAAAAGCACTTCCTTCCAGAAAGGTCACAGTTGTACCGGTAAATTCGATTTTATAATGTGCAGTATCAAATAATTCGTCTGCCCTGTTTTTTACCTGACCCAGAATTTGAGGCAGGCGAATACTTCCAATGTCCGCCATGTTCACGCTGATCCTAAGTGTTTGTTTATTACTGTCAACAAAACTATTCGCCAGTTTCATAACTCCATTGGGTTTTGCGGCACTATCTGTCTTCATACTCAAATAAGGGGCAAGAAAGGGAAGATCAAATTCATTTGGCAATCCGTAATTCAGGCTGTCGTTATGATAGTATGCCTGACGAAGGAATTTCAGTCCTTCAACAATTGACAGGGGCCTTGCCATGAATGAACTGGAATCAATATATGCAGACAGCTTATCGATTTTGGTAAAATTCGCCAGCATATTCGCTCGAATCCCGTTCTTCCTTTTCGTATCGATCAGTATTTCCAATGGCATCACACCTTTGAAATTATTCTCAAAAAACTTAAGATCGGCATATACCGGATCTGTTTTTGGAAGGTCGTCCAGGATATAGGCCTCGGAACGAAGGCGGGTGATTCCGACAATCGACACCGCCAGGATCAGCAAGGTTGAAATAAATATGGTTCTTTTATTGTGAAGTGCCCAGTGCTCCAGCCAGTCAAGCAGAGTCATCAGCCAGCGATTCGAAAGATATTTCATGTGTTTAGCTTTCGGATCCGGTAAATAACTGAGCGACGCGGGGATCAGGATGATAGAGATAATAAAGAGTAACATGATATTGATGCCGGCCACCACACCAAATTCCTTTAAAATGGCACTTTTGGTTAATGCAAAAACCCCGAAACCTATCGCAGCAGCGATATTACAAAACAGGGTTACGATACCCATCTTGCTGATCATCTCATATAATGCTTTCCTTTTTTCCCCAGTTTCCCTGAAAGAGCTATGATATTTATTCAAAAAATAAATGCAGTTCGGAATACCAATCACGACAATTAAGGGTGGTATCAACGCATTGAGCAGGGTAATTTTATATCCAAATAAATGCATGGTAGCCAGACTAAAAACAACACCGATAATCACAACCAGCAGCGATAAAATCATATTGCTCAGACTCCGGAAAAAAGCCAGGAGTATCAATGCTGATAGCAATACGGATCCCAGCAAAAACCACTTCATTTCGGTAGCGACTTTGGTTGCCATGTTAGTACGTATTAACGGTAGTCCGCTAAAACGCATCTGCAATTTATTCCTGACCCCAAATGCGTCAGACTGTCTAACGATACCTCCAATCAATGAAATTCTTGCCGCAGAATTCAGAATCTGCTTGTTAACGCTAAGCGCCATCAGGTAAGCATGGGTATTTGGATTATACAATAGTCCGCGATAAAATAAAAGATTCTCGAAAATTATTCTGGCGCTGTCAAGAGAAGCCTGACTTTCAAAGGTGCCGGGAAATATCGGATAGGGAACCAGCTTCTCTGTGAGCGTATCTTTTTTAAGAACGATGGCTTCAGGGATGCTTAATACCTGTTCCACTCCTTTGATTTGTTTAAGCTCTCTGCTGAGTTGCAGATAATTGTTAAAAATTTCTTTTTTAAAAAGGTCTTCAGTTTGTACTCCAATCACAAGGAGATTGCCATCATCTCCAAATGTTTTCAGAAATTGCTGATAAGCCTGGTATTTTGGATTGTCAGTCGGAATAGCGCGGGTGTATTCATAACTCAATTCAACTTTTGACGCTTCGAAAGCAGCGTATACAAAAACGGCAGATAATAACAGGAGAAGTCTGAACCGGTATTTTAAAACAAAAGTTGCAATTCGTCCCCACATAGAGAAATGATTTAAATGAAACTGTACTTCGCCCGGCAAAGAAACTTATTTTAACCGAATTTCGCTGGAATCCATTTGGTTATGGTCCATAAAACAAAAGGTATTGTGTTGCGTACCGTGAAGTACGGCGAAACCAGTGTGATTGTAACAATTCTCACTGAATTATTTGGTTTGCAATCTTATCTGGTAAACGGTGTCAGAACAAGTAAGGGGAGGGGCGGATCAAAAGCCGGTATGTTTCAGCCGGCAGCCATGCTGGATCTGGTTATTTATCACCAGGAGTCAAAAAACCTGAACCGGCTGAAAGAATACAGCTGGAGTTTTTTGTACAGAAACATTTTATCAGATGTGATTTCAAATTCGATCGCTTTATTCATGATTGAATTGTTACAAAAATGCCTGAAACAACCGGAATCCAATCCTGATCTTTATTATTTTATGGAAGACGCATTAACTGGTCTTGATCAGGCAGAACGAAATGTACAGGCAAACTTCCCGCTTTTTTTTGCTCTTCACCTGGCAGGTTTTTTCGGCTTGCGCATCGATGATAATTATTCGGGAAAAAGAAATTACCTGGATTTAAAAGAAGGATATTTTACTGAGGAAAAACCCTTACATCCACACTATCTTGATCATTCGCTGAGTGAAGTCACTGCGCATTTATTGAAAATAAAGCAACCCGCTGAGCTTGCTGACCTGTCGCTCAACAAGGACAAAAGGAGGTTATTGCTGGAAGCTTATGAAGATTTTTATTCAATGCATATCCAGGGATTCACTGCACTGAAAACACTACCTGTTCTGAGAGCCCTTCTTGAAGTATAGGAGTATAAGAGTGTAGGAGTATAAGAGTATAAGAGTATAGGAGTGAAGTTGATAAGTCTTACACTCCTATACTCTTATACTCTTATACTCCTACACTCTTATACTCCTACACTAATCTCCGGCTGGTGCTTGCAACACCGATCTCCGCTCCCGTCAGGTTTTCAATCAATACAACACCTGGATTTTTTCCTTTTGAAAAATCTCCAAGTCTGGAATCGAACGACAACGCCTTCGCTCCGTTGGAAGTGGCCCAGACAAGCATTTCAACGGATGAGATATCAGGGAATATTTTCTTTATTGATTTCATTTCTTCCAGAATACTCAATTGATGATTACTGGCCAGGCTATCTGTTCCCAGAACGATGCGGTTTGTGTGTTTCAGGAAAAGGGTTATGTCAGGCAGCCTGTTTTCGATATACAGATTCGCGTTTGGACATAAGCATAGAAACAAGTTGTTGCTAAAATTGCAGGCTTTAATAAGATCAGCCTCATCCATATAAGTATTGTGTACAAGCAAAATCCGGTCGGCTTCCGTTAATTTGGGAAGATAATAGGGAAGGCTTCTGCTGCCAGGCACTTTAAAATGACTGTTATCCATCTTCATTTCGGTAAACAGACGATTCAGTTCGCCAATTCCGGCTGAGAAGAATTCGTTTTCGGCTAAAGACTCCTGGTTATGAATGGTAACTGTTTTACCCCTGAATCCTGCCTTCATCAGATTCCATAATTCAATGGAAACGGAATATGGCGCGTGCGGCACAAGTGAAAGGTGTTTTTCATCCAATCCGAGGGCAATAAATTCATCGGCCAGTTTTTTTCCTGCGTCATATCGTGCCCTGGCCATTTCCGGAGCCCAACCCAAAAGCTCAATAAAATGGTAGTATTCAAGGCGTTTTGCCTTTTTGACAAATTCAGTATCTGCAGTGTTGGAAATATCCCCCACAGCGACTATTCCTCCATCAAGCATTTCCTTTTCAGCGTCGAGAATGCCCTCCTGTTTTGATGCGGAGGGCTGGAATCTTCGACTCATTACTGAAAGTACAAAATTGATCAGCCCTTGTTTTTCAGGTATCAATCCCTTCAGGTGACTAAGTTCCAGATGGCAATGACAGTTGATAAACCCCGGAACGATCATACCTGTAAATTCTTCTACACCGCTGCCAGCCTGATGTTCATCTAAAACGTCTTCAATCGCGCCATTCTTACCACAAATCAAAACGGAATCGGCCGGGAGTATTTGATAACCGTCAAACAAATAATCTGCTTTCAATTTCCGATAACTCATGGTTCAGTTAACTTTGCAGCAATATAAATTTTTCGCAGGTTATGATAGACAAACTGGATGCTATCCGGGCAAGATTTGATGAATTGGGTGTTGCGCTAACCAACCCGGCCATTGTAAATGATAACAGGAAATTTAGCTCTACCAGCAAAGAATACCGAAGTCTGGAGAAGATTGTTAAATCTTATGATCACTATATCAATGTGCTGGAGGATCTGGCTTTTAACCGGGAGGCCCTGAATGGAGATGATGAGGAACTGAGAGAACTGGCAAAGATGGAAACCTCGGCTCTCGAAGAGAAAAAGCTTGTTTTGGAGGCCGGGATACGTCAGATGTTGATTCCCAAAGATCCACAAGACGAAAAAAATGCAATTATTGAAATCAGAGCAGGAACAGGGGGCGACGAAGCCAGCCTTTTCGCGGGGGATCTGCTTCGCATGTATATGAAATACTGCGAAAAAAGAGGATTCCGTACATTTTTACTCAGCGAAAGCGAAGGAACCGTGGGCGGCTATAAAGAGGTACAACTGGAGGTAACGGGCGAGGACGTTTATGGCACCCTTAAATTTGAAAGCGGGGTACATCGCGTTCAAAGGGTGCCGGATACAGAACAAAGTGGCCGGGTTCATACAAGTGCTGCAACGGTAGCGGTTATGCCAGAGGCTGAAGAAGTTGATTTTGAATTGAATCCCGCAGACGTAAAAATGGAAACAGCCAGAAGCGGCGGTGCCGGCGGACAGAATGTTAATAAGGTGGAAACCAAAGTAATGCTGACTCATCTGCCAACCGGAACGGTGGTAATTTGTCAAACGGAAAGATCCCAGCTGGGCAACCGGGAGAAGGCCATGCAGATGCTGAGAACCAGACTTTATGAAGAGCAAGTGAGAAAACAGGAGGAAGAGATTTCAAGGCACCGAAAGAGCCTTGTGAGCACGGGTGACCGGAGTGCGAAAATCCGGACATATAACTTTCCACAGGGCAGGGTTACTGATCACCGCATAGGGTTAACAGTTTATAATCTGCCGGATGTGCTGAACGGCAATATCAGCGAATTTATTGATGCCCTTCAATTTGCAGAAAATGCCGAAAAAATTGCAAAACCCGCTTAAGCTGTTGCAATTTCTCTACAATGTTAAATGGACCTAAAATGATAGTTGGAGGTAAATAGAATTAAGTAGTAAATTCATAATAGTATTTTCTTAACATTAACGCATTAAACCTATTGACAATTTCAACGTTAAATATATAGTGAAGGGAATTGCAGTATTCAAGTAACAATCAAGTAACAAGTAGCAAATAAAAGACAATCTTAAAAAATTGTTATTAAGAATGAGCCCGGAAATTTTGATTCGCTTCTGCCAGTACCTTTACAGTAGTTCTTTAGATGACAGAGATGGTGTGAAAAGAATTGGCATTTGAATTGCCGGTTACTCAATAATGGTCTTTTCTATTGACTTCACAAAAGCAGTCAATTTTCTCATAAGCAGTTAGTTTTGGTTACGGCCCCTGTTTCCACAGGGGCTTACTTTTTTAAGTTATTATAAGTTTCTTTCAATGATTCAGGAAGTCCTGAACCATTTAACTGTCAGCAATACAAATAAAAATCCCAGTACGGCTCCAATCGAATCAGCCATGATATCATATATGTCATAGTCTCGGTTTGGAATTAAATATTTCTGCATTAATTCCGTTGCGACTCCATACAAACAGGCAATGATGAGAATCAAAACAAACCGGCTATCTGAATGATTATTTTTTTCTTTTCTTGTTGCGTAGTAAATGGACCATAAAAAAACAAAACTGCCGAATAAAGTGGCGTGGACTAGTTTGTCCAGGTTGGGAATAAATGTTTTTTCTTCCCTCGGTAACAAGTTTCCGGGAATGGCCATTAAAATAAGAATAAATACAGTCCAGAGTCGGGCGAGCGTATGATTCGAAAGAAGTTTTTGGAGACGTTGAAGCATATAAATTGCTGCGAAGATAAGATCCTAACCTGTAACCTTTCCCATTACATACATAGCCTCCATGTCAGGCTTGCTGCTGCCGCCCTTTTTTTCGAGGGTTATTGCGAATGCTTCAGCTTTCGGAATGGTCTTAAGTTTTACAAATGAAATACCTTCTGCCATATCAAATACACCTGCGTCTACTGGCTTCCCGTCAACAATTGCCCATAGTTGATATTGTTTATCAGGCTTGGGAGCAGGTAATTTGTTTATTAAGAGATAAACATCCTTGGATTGCGTGTTCCAATAAACTGTTGCCAGACTCGACGGCGCCGGACTCTTCGGAACACCCGGCATTTTTACAACAGCCATCAGTGGGTTCTGCATCAGGCTGATCGCATTTTCATAACGAAGCATTTTGGTTTGCAAAACCTTGTTGTTATCGGCAACCTGTGTTTGGGCCGCAATCAGTTCTTCATTTTTCGCAATCGTTTTTTTATACTGACTCAACAGATAAAAATTAAGCAATACACTTCCTGCCAATAATATGAGTGAAGCAGCTGCCACATATCTGGCGAATCCGATTCGTGGTATCAGAGATGGCTTGGCTAACGGAGATTGGGTGATGGGCGATTTTTCTTTCCCGATTTCCGAAAAGATACGGGACTTCAATTCTCGCGGTGGTTCCAATTTTTGCTCCTGAAATCCTTTTTCCAATTCAATTTCAAAAGCATTCCGCGCAGCCAGTACTTCACTATGAGCGGCGCACATGCGTTCGAATTCGGCACTTTCCTCTGGAGAAGAAAGACCCAGCACATAGCTTTCAACAATTCCGCTTAATATATAGTCTTGTACGTTCACTTATTTTAAAAATTCTCTTAATTGTAATAATGCACTTCGAATACGGGTTTTTACCGTTCCCAGTGGAATACCTTCAAGCTGCGCGATTTCATCATGTGTATAGCCTTTAAAATAGGCAAGTTCTATTAAAACACGTTGCTCGGGTCGAAGTTTTCCCAGGAATTTGCTGAGGCCGATACTGTCAATATTCGTTTGTGTCACCTGGTTTATTCCATATACGTTATCGGTAATCTCCTGGTTTTTCTGATTGTTTTGATAGTTTTTCGACCTGAGCATATCAATCGAGGCATTTCTGCTGATATTCAGCATCCAGGTAAATAACCTTCCCTTTATGGGATCATAAGATTCTATTTTGCGCCAGATACTTACAAAAACTTCCTGTAAAATATCGTTGGCTACCTCGGGCGACTTTACGATCTGGAGAATTATACTGTATAGGGAACCACTGTAGTGGTCGTATAAATAAGAGAATGCCTGGTCATCCTTTGCTTTTAAAGCTGCGGTCAGTTCCTGTTCACTATATGTAACCGTTAATCCCAAAGCAAATGTTAGTTGTAAAAATTCTACCTGCCTGATTATCCGACCAGGGATTCGTATGCAGCCGCGTCCAGGAGTTTAGTTACCTGGGCAGGATCATTCACCGTCAGTTTGATCATCCAACCTTTTCCATATGGATCAGAATTTACCAGGTCCGGGGAATTCGCCAGCTCGGGATTTAATTCCGTGATGGTTCCTGAAACAGGCAGAAAAAGGTCAGAAACAGTTTTTACGGCTTCTACTGTTCCGAACACTTCACCTGCTTCCATTGATTTGCCAATGGTTTCCACTTCCACATAAACAATATCTCCTAATTCACGCTGGGCATATTCCGTAATACCCACCAGAAAGACATTCCCTTTTTCCTGCTTCACCCATTCATGTTCCTTTGTATAACGAAGATTATCTGGAAAACTCATTGTTCTTTTTTTATGTTCAAGGTAGTTGCAAATATAGAAGGATATGATCTTTCATGAAATTTTCCTGTTCAATAAAATTGAATACAGGCAGGGTTTTCAATTGTCTGTAATGGGGCCATCCCTCTTCATCCACCATTTCCAACTCATAGTAACCACTGGGAGAAAGCAGGCTGCAAACGGCCACATGCAT
>JABDFX010000108.1:0-8841 GCA_013286315.1 Bacteroidota bacterium
CTGGACCTTACTGGATAATTTCGAATGGGCCGAGGGTTATTATCCAAAATTCGGACTGGTCCATGTGAATTTTGAAACCCAGAAAAGAATTATAAAGGACTCCGGCAAATGGTACGCCGCTTTTCTTGACGGGAATATATCAACGGATATCCCTTAGTCCGACCATTTTATTTTTATCCTGATCCCAGATTTTCAGTCGCAGACAGGCTATCACTTCTTTTATATTCAATGAAGTGCGTTTGCAGGATTGCAGTTCTTTTATTTGTGCCATTACCTCAGGCAGGCGATAAAAAGGAATCTTGGAATTCAGATGGTGAATATGATGATAACCGATATTACCTGTTAACCAGGCCATTACCGGATTCATCTCCATATAACTGGATGACTCCATGGCCGCTTTCTCATAGGCCCATTCCTTATTATCGGAAAATGTAACGCCGGGGAAATTATGTTGTGCGTAAAAAAGATAGGCCCCCATAGCAAATGCTATTACAAACGGAAGAAAAAACAAACAGAACCAGATCTTCCAGCCGACGAAAATAAATAACAGAACAGAAATGGTAATATGAATAATCAATGCGATCAGGGAGTCATAATGTTTACGTGGATTACTTATAAAAGAAGCAATACACATCCCGAATATAAACATAGAAAAATATCCCAGCGCGATGGTGAGCGGATGCCTGATAGCCAGGTATTCAAATTTCTGGCGTCCGTTCATCTCTTCATACTTTCTTTTTGTAGCAATCGGATATGATCCGATGCTGGCACTGAATAATTTGGAATTGTTATTATGGTGATGGTCGTGCGATCTTTTCCAGATGCTGGTCGGGGAAAGAATATAAAAACCGAAAACAGTCATGATAAAATTCGCCAGCTTGGAATGTGTCAGAATGGAATGGTGCTGATGATCATGGTAAATAATAAACATTCTTACCATCAGGAGTCCGGCTATCAGACTGAAAATTATTTTTACTGAAAAAAAAGGTATCAGTATGGTGGCAGTAAGTGCCAGGCCAATTAAAAAAATCGTTGAGAGTGTGTAGAACCAGCTTTTGCTCCTGATTTCTTTGGCGAAAGGTTTGGTAGCTAATATGAGCTCTTTGCCAGATAACATGGTTGTAATTTAAGTTTGACTTCTAACGTGTTTCCATCGCCGGTGTGTCCACAACCAATTCTCGGGTTGACTCCGGATATCAGCCTCCAGCATTCTGGTATGAATTTCGGTAATCGTCCCGGTTTCCTGATGCACCAAAGGTAACTCAATTCTCTCAGCAAACACCTTATAGTAGCCCCTTTTAACTCTTCTTATGGTTATATAAACAATCGGATAACGAATCTTTAACGCTATTTTTTCTATCCCGAGAAATACAGGTGTATCCTGGTTCATAAATTTCATCCAGTATGCACGGTCCGGAAGTGGTGACTGGTCGGCGATAAAGGCTGTTGCATTTAGTTCGCTCCTGTTCTTCAGCATATCCCGCAAAGTGTCTTTCATAGGAATTAAGCGTGTCCCAAAACGGGTGCGCATCCTATATATCAATCCGTTGAAATATTTGTTGGTTAGCGGATGATAAATGACATATAACTGATGTTTGCAGCGAATGCTGAAAGTATTACCACCCCATTCCCAGTTTCCGAAATGCCCCATCACCACCACAAAGCTCTGATTTTCTTCAGCCAGTTTATTAAAAATGGCCAGCGTTTCGGGAACAAATTCGCAATGCTTCACCATATTTTCTTTCGAAATGGTGAGCGTTTTAAAGGTTTCCAGGAAAAGGTCACAGAAATAACGGTAAAACCGTTTTTCTATTTCCTGAATTTCTTTTTCCCGTTTTTCGGGAAACGATTTCACCAGATTCAACCTGACCACTTTGCGACGATAACCCAGAATACGGTACAACAAAAAATAAACAGCATCCGATAATAAGTATAATAGCGGAAACGGGAGAACGGCAAGCAGGTAAATAAAGGGGAGACAGAGATAGTAAAAAAGGGCTTGTAGTAGATTTTTCAATGCAGAAAATGGTAAAGGTAAAACAACGGCTATTAAAATCCGAATCCGATCTGAAGCCCCCCTGTCCGGTGGTAAATACTTGTTTTAAATTCTTCTGTCAAACCCGTACGGTAATATTCAATATAAAAGGAATGTAATATAAAAACGATACCGAATTTATTTTGAAGAGTAAACCTGTTCAAATCACCATTCTGAATGGTATATACGCTGGAGTGATTAAAAAGGCCCCCCTGAAGAGTGGCATCATACCCCACCGCATTCCCCATTAACTGGCCATAGACATACCACTGGAAATGACGATTTACAAAGGCCGGAGCGTTGAAAAAGGGCCTGAAATTTCCCACAGCCGTTGTGAAACCGGCCGATAATTTATCGCTTAACGTTCCTATTCTGCCCGATCCAATGGCCGATAATGAAAAATGATTTCTATATTGGACAATTTCTTTTTCAATATCAATCTGATAATTCACCACCAAATCATTCCGGATCTGATTATGCCAGCCCTCAGGCTGAGTATATTTTATCCAATGATGAATGGTCCGCTGAATTTGTTCTCCACCGGCGCCGGGACCGATGAGACCTGTACTAAATGATACACTGATTCTGCGTTTTCTGCCAAAATCTGACGCAATCAGGAAAGTTTTAAATAACAGGACTCCTGCGTAGGGCCGGTCACCGTATTGAATAGCATATTGATCTATCTGATTGGGGGTATATGCATTGTGTTCAATCGCGAGCCCATATTTATAATCACTGCCGACGGGATGCCACAGTATTTTCATGAGTGGAAAGCGGTTGAATACAGGATGAACTTTTTCTATTAGAACACCCTGGGTATAATCCCGGTCCGAGGCAGTGAAAAAATCATTTTCGTAATTGATTCTAAAATACTTGTTTCCGGGTATATCTCTATAAGACACTGTATTATCTATTGCCTGTGCCGTGAGGAGCACGGGTATGAGCAGGCAAAAAGTCATACTAAAAATTGCATGTTTTGGCATTCGGATTACATACGCCTTTTATAAGCAGGCGGATTTGGCCGAACGGGCGAAAAATCGCAATAATTCATAGTAGATTGCGTTATTATTTGTTATTGATTCCTCTATGAGATTCAGATTTTGTAGTCATTGCGTTATTCTTTCTTTCATACTTATTATTTTCGGTTGCAGCAAAAGCAATCCGCTGGTAACTGATACTCCGGCAGATTACTATCCGATGCATATAGGTAATTATATTATTTATCGGATGGATTCATTGAAATTTATCAATGTAGGTTCACAGGATACCGTGATCAGTTATCACGCGAAAGAGATAGTCGAAGACAGTATTACAGATAATCTGGGAAGACCGAGTTATCGGGTTACCCGCTATCTCAGTGATACCAATGAAATCTCGGAATGGGTGCCCTCCATTGCTTATATGGTCACGCCACTCAAAGGATCAGTAGAAGTTGTTGAAAATAATCTTCGGTTTATTAAATTGGTTACGCCCGTTCAGGATGGCATTTCCTGGATGGGGAACGCTTATATCGATACCAAATCAGATAATTCCCCCGTGCCCTACATGGATGGATGGAACTATACATATGCCAATACCGGCCTTCCTTACAACGTGTTGGCCGGTACAATCCCGGTGACAGTCACAGTAAAAGAAGCAGATGAGGTTTCAGGACTGGGAGACGGTTCCTATACACAAACTATTTACAGTGAGGAAATTTATGGTGAACATATCGGCTTCATATATAAAAGATTTCTTTACTCTGTATATCAGTCCCCCAATGTCCAATATCCGCAAGGGGCAACCATTGGTTACGGCCTGACCTTTAATATGGTTTCTCACAATTAACCAATCTTTCCTCCATTATATATATATATAGCTTTTTGTACTAAACGGGTATTGTGGTATCGGCCGGTTGCTTTCTAAGAATCGGAACGGGATTTCTTTTTGATTTTCTTTTTTTCAGGTAGTATACATGTAAACAGCCAATACCCACAGCTACCATACCCTCGGCCAACATGGTATTCTGTACACCAATATGCTGAGAGACGAATCCAATGATCAACCCCCCCAGAGGCTGCATGCCAAAAAAAGCCATTGCATAAATGCTTACCACCCGTCCCCGCATGGATGGATCAACGGCCGTTTGTATCAGTGTGTTGCTGATGGTAATCTGGCTCATCATACCAAAAGCCCCTATAGCAGCAAATACCAGGGCAAGCGGATAAAATGTAGTATGAGAAAACAGGGCTATCCCGAATCCAAAAACAAATGTGTTGATGGCAAGTATTTTCCTCAAACGAGTTCCGGGTTTTAATGAAGCCAGGAAAATCGCTCCGGTAAATGCCCCCAGCCCGATCACACTATCAATCACGCCAAACGTAGAAGCAGTACCATGGAAAATATCTTTTGCATATACCGGAATCAGGGTGCTGAATGGCAAGACAAACAGGCTTATCAGCGCCAGCATACCGAGCACGGAGGAAATATCCGGGGTCTTCCGCACGTACAGAAGACCTTCCCGAATTTCTCCCATGATATTTTTAGGATGTAATTTGGGAACAAAGGCAGGAAGTCGCATCAATAAAAGGGATATAATAACGGCTACAAAACTCAGCGCATTCAGACCGAAACATACATCATCACCGAATTTCTCAATGACCAGTCCCGCGATTCCCGGGCCGATTAGTCTCGAAAGATTAACCATGGAAGAATTCAGTGCCAGTGCATTTGGCAGGTTCTTCTTATCATCTACCATTTCATAAACCAGGGACTGACGGGCCGGAACATCAAATGCGTTTACGATGCCCAGGAGTACGCTCAGGGAAAGAATCTCCCAAACCGTGTAGTGTTTTGAAAATATCAATAGCGTCATCAGAATGGCCTGAACCATGGAAATTATCTGGGTAAGCAACAATACTTTGTAACGATTATACCGGTCAGATATCACGCCACCGACAAAAGAAAACAGGAAGGAAGGGAACATGGTGGCAAACAGAGTGAGTCCCAGCATGAATTTAGAATGGGTGAGCGAATAGACGACCCAGCTGACGGCAGTTTTCTGCATCCAGGTACCAATCAGGGAAACCGATTGCCCAAGAAAATATAATCTGTAATTGCGACTCTTGAAAGCACTGAAAGTAGTGATAGTCATAATTGAATCTCGCTCCCTCTTCACTCAACCGCGAGCCCTTTCTTTATTAAAATTAATCAATATCTGCTGCATTAACCGAACGTTCCTGTTCACAGATTGTTAACGAATTTAGCGCGGCATTCATCTATAAGACGATGCCATATAAGTTGTGATAAATTTCCTCTTTAACATGCAAAAAAATTTTCAAGCTGCTGTCCAATTTCTGAGATCTCGTTCATTATTGATGTGTAAATAAAACTTTCAATAACCACAAAACAGAAAAATGGAAGAGAGAATTAATTTTTACGAAAAAGGTTATGCAGCCATGAAAGGTCTTTTTTACATAGGCGCTTATCTGGCAAAATCAAGAATCGGACAACCCCTGATTGATTTAATAAATTTCAGAGTTTCGCAGATCAACGGATGTGCTTATTGTCTGGATATGCATGCGAAGGATTTACGAGCCATGGGTGAATCCGAACAGCGCCTTTATTTGTTGAGCGCCTGGCGCGAGGCTCCCCTTTATACAGACCGGGAGCGGGCAGCACTCGCCTGGGCGGAAGCCGTCACAAAGGCAGATGTACCAGATGAAATCTATTCAGATGCCTGCCGTGAATTTTCCGAAGAAGAAATGATAGACCTGACGATGGCGGTTATTACCATAAATAGTTTCAATCGCATTAATATCGCTTTCCGGGTAGAAGCTGGCGATTACCAGCCAGGCATGCATGCTCATTTGATTCAGAAAAATTAAGAAATGAAACAGGGAATTTCTTTATGTAAATACTATTTGCCGAACTTTGCAATCGTATTTATTCTGTATGAAAAAGGTAAACATACTGTTTATCGTTTTATTGATTTTCCTGGGTGCCGAAGCTCAACGTGATTTCAATGACAGTTTAGCCTACAGCCGCAACCGGCTGACGGAAAAAGCCATGATTACCCTGGGCAGCTGGGCAGCACTTAACATAGCGTCCGGGTTTGTCATCGCCGGCCAAACACAAGGGGAGGCGAAGTACTTCTGGCAAATGAATGCTTACTGGAACCTGATAAATGGAGGGCTTGCCGTGATGGGATATATCGGCGCCCGAAAAGCTATGGCCAGGAAGTATGATCTGGCAGATAATGAAAAAGCACAGCTTGCTATTGAAAAATTATATGTTTTTAACTTTGGTCTGGACCTCGCATATATCGCCGGTGGATTTTTCCTGAGGGAAAAAGGCATGAACACATCAAATATTAAATCACAGGATCAACTAAAGGGATATGGATCAAGTATTGCTGTTCAGGGCGGGTTTCTTTTGCTGATGGACGGAGTAATGATCATGCTGCATCATAAAAACTCCATTCGTTTGAATAACAAACTTAAAAATCTGGAGACGGGTATAGGGCCTGATGGGTTGGGATTGACATACACGTTTTAATCAATCCCGGCTTCTCCCTCATCGCCCTGCCGCCGCCGGGAGAATCAAACTTCAACTAAGCTTTGTAAACCTGGCTACATACATAGAATCGGCGGCCTCAGCATATCCATTAAGGATTGCGTGCTTTTCCAGTTTCATATTTCCTGATTCCAATAGTTTAGCTGAAATCCGCTCGTTTTCATCAGCAAATACGGAGCAGGTAATATATACCAGGATGCCGTTCGGTTTAAGTCGCCTGATAATATTTGAAAGGATTTTTTCCTGACGTTGACGATAATTAGAGATCATTTCGGGATTGAAATAATAAAGAGCCTCCGGTGTGCGGCTCCAGGTGCCACTACCCGTACAGGGAAGATCTGCTACGATAAAATTGAATGACTGACGGGGAATATCATTCTGATCGGTCAAATCTGCACTGAAAAGATGAGCAGGTTCTATACCCGCGTCCCGAAAGCGGGTTGAAAGATTTTTTAGAATAGATTCCCGTATATCCGAAACCGTTAATCTGCATCCGGGATAAAGATCAGTCAGTAAAATAGATTTTCCGCCGCTGCCTGCACAACAGTCCCAGGCTTCAAATTCTCTTTTTGCATCAGGTTTCAGATATAGGGCCGTTCGTTGTGAACTCAGGTCCTGTATTACCGCTTCAAGGTTGAGCAAAAAAACATTATCCAGTTTAGTGCCTCCGTTAAATGAATATGTTTTAAAAGGAAGAAGGGAATTGGGATCTGCATCAAGGTATTCTATATTATGCTGCGTAAGTTTTGCCTTCAGCACCTGCTCCTGGCCTGGCCGAACACGTATAAACAACCGGGGTTTTTCCAGAAATGACAAACAGAATGCCTGATGATCCATATCAGCACTAATCAGGCTCTTCCAGGGAAAAATATCAGTCAGCTGAAAATCTGGAAATTTTAAACAGATAATTTCCAATTTTTCTTCAAGGGTTTTTTCAACAAGCCGATGCCAGTCCGGCCTGAGTTGTTCCAGGATTTGTTCCTGATGATGATTAGAAAGAAATATACCTGAGAGAATGCGTTCCTCCGCTGAAACATTTTTGAGTGCATGACCCATCCGGAAAAAACAATAACACATTTCGCTTACCTGCTTTCTGTCGCGCGAACCCATCTGTGGATTCTCACGGAAAAAGTTTTTCAGAAAGCTATGTAAAGGAATTTCTCCTGCATAAGCCGCGAGTATGCGAACTGCATACCGGAGCAGGTTATCGAATTTCATGTATAAGGTTCATTTCTAAAACAAAAGGCGCGAATAGGTGCCCCTGAATATTATTTTTATAAAGATCAAAGTTCCAGCAATGCTTTAACCGGATCCTTTCCAAAAAGCAGTTGATCAGGATTTTCAAGCAGTTCTTTCACCCGAACCAGAAAGCTTACGGATTCGCGCCCGTCAATGATTCGATGATCATAACTAACGGCCAGATACATCATAGGGCGGATTACGATCTGGCCATTCATTACTACAGCTCTTTCCTCGATCTTGTGCATCCCCAGGATGGCAGATTGGGGAATGTTAATGATGGGCGTGGACATGAGCGAGCCAAAGACGCCGCCATTGGTAATGGTAAATGTTCCACCCTGCATTTCTTCCATGCTTAATTTGTTATCCCTGGCCTTGCCGGCCAGTTCAACCACTTTCTTTTCTATCTCAGCCATACTCAGACTTTCTGCGTTGCGAATAACAGGCACCACCAATCCTTTCGGGGCAGAAACCGCAATGGAAATATCACAATAGTCATGATAGATCAGTTCTTCTCCATCAATGTAAGCATTCACTGCGGTCCATTCCTGCAATGCATAACAAACCGCCTTGGTGAAAAAACTCATGAAACCCAGATTCACCCCGTGCTTCTCCTTGAATTTATCCTTATACTTTGTTCGTAAAGACATGATCTGGCTCATATCCACTTCATTGAAAGTGGTGAGCATAGCGGTGGTATTTTTTGCTTCTACGAGACGGCGCGAAACTGTCTTTCGCAGATTGCTCATTTTCTCATTGCGAACGTCCCGTCCGAACAATGCTTTACCCGGCAAACGGCCCGGATTGGCCAGCGCCTCGAGCACATCCAGTTTAACGATCTTACCATTAGAACCAGAAGGAGTGATGGTGCCTCTATCCACTTTTTTATCGGATATGATGGCTGCAGCAACCGGTGTGGCTTTGGTTTCTGTGCCTGCCGCTTTCTTTTCAGCTATTTGAGATTCAACTACTTTTTCAGATGCCAGCTTTGTAACCGGGGCAACTGCTTTTTG
>JABDFX010000108.1:8851-8931 GCA_013286315.1 Bacteroidota bacterium
CGCTGGCTTTTCAGCAGCTTTTGCAGCTGACTCATCAATGCTCGCCAGCACGTCGCCGATTTTTAATGTATCTCCTTCCT
>JABDFX010000109.1:0-7019 GCA_013286315.1 Bacteroidota bacterium
GATCAGAACGTCGACATCCAATATCCATTTTTCGTCACCCTAAATCTCCCAAAAATGGAACAGGCAAAAAGTCTGGAATTGGAAATCCTTCTTACAGTGAAAAATAATAAAACGGTTCCGACCCGAAAATTTCATGAATTATTTGAGCAAGGGTGGAATCTGTACCGATCAAAGTTTAATGAGCTGATTGTCAAAAAGTTTCTCAAAATCGCCACTCAAGTCCCGGGCATCTGCGTTTTTGAACTTAATTCAAAAGGCGAATACAGAATAGACGAGCTCTTAACTGAAAGCGCCAGAGAAATTGAAAGTACAAACTCCGGGATACTAAATTTTTTGAAACGCTTTCAATTAAATGAGTTTAGGCGGGATCACCTCAGCCAGGATACAACGGTTTTAGAAACTAATTAAAATTTAATGTACCCGAACAGTACGAATGGCTTACTCCAAAAGGCCGGCAATAAGACTAATAGAGTGGAACAACCATTTTTCTATACGTCAAATTACCCTGCATGGTTTATGAAATAAATGAAAACATCCCGGGCTGGACTCTTAGGTATCTGGAAGGCTATGAGGCCTTTATGTGGAAGTACTATCCCAATCAGTATGCTAAGGTTCACCACAGAAATATTCTGCTGCCGGCACGTGGTGGCGAACGTATACATATTAAGCAATCTATAAAGCATTCCAAAAAAGACTATACAGAAATAGTGAAGATTACCAATCAATTCTGTGATAAGTACCCCGATCCTAAAAGCTTTCCATCAGTCTGGTAGCAGTGGGCTTTATAAACCCATGTGTGCGTAACCTGATGATTTCCCCCCGGATTTCTTACCAGGCTTTGGATGCATTTTGGGCAGCTGTCTTACCTTTCGAAG
This sequence comes from Bacteroidota bacterium, assembly GCA_013286315.1. GTDB lineage: Bacteria > Bacteroidota > Bacteroidia > Chitinophagales > Chitinophagaceae > Puia. The sequence goes on from JABDFX010000109.1 coordinate 876, forward strand.
CCAGGTCTTTGCCTTTCGCGACTAAATTATCTATTTCGTCCATTGTTTTTTTCTTTACATCATCCAGACCGTCCACCAGTTTTTTCCAGCTTTCAGAACCCTTATCCGGGGCGAGCAACATTCCTACAGCAACTCCGGCGAGAAGAACGAATAATATACCTTTCATAATTGATTTGTTTTCAGATATAGAATCAATTCCCGGGCCATGAACCTTGCCACAATTGACAGATGATGAATCCCCGGTACAGCACATTAAATCTGGGTATTTTATACCCGTAAAAGACCCATGCAAGGATTATTTGTGCATTTTCCGCGTGGCACTTTAATTGAAATACTTATAAAAAGTATTATTATGAACAAGACATTTTTGACACTCCTTGTGGGAATTGGAATTGGAATACTCATCGCTCCGGCCAAAGGATCTGAAACATGGAAAAAACTGGTTGATGGAATTGATGAGTATAAAGATAAGTTATCCAGTGAAGGCGCTGATTTGGCAGACAAGGGAAAAGATCTGCTGAATAAGGGAAAATCGAAAGCGCAGGGGGTAGTGAATGATTTAGAATCGGCTCCGGAATGGACTAAGTAGCACGATCAATAAGGGTACTGACAGCGATTTATCCCCCTGGATATCATACTGGCGGATCCAGGTATAATAAAGTATTATGAATTCTATAGAGACACTGATCAAAAAATCAGGCGAGTATCTGGATACGAAGATAGAACTGACGAAACTGAAGGCGATCAATACATCGTCAGATGTACTATCGAATATGGTCTATTTGATCGTAAAAATCCTGGTCATATTTCTTTTCACAGGATTTGTCAGTGTTGCAATGGCCATATGGATTGGCAAAACAATAGGCGATTATTATTATGGATTTTTAATTGTAGGCGGGTTTTATTTAATCGTTTTGCTAGTCATATATGTCCAACGGAAAAAATGGATAAAAGAACCTGTCGCCAACGGTCTTATTAATAAAATGCTAAAGTAAATCTGATGTATCAAAAGCCCACAAATGTTGAGGAACTGACAAGGGTTATCGCCGAACTCGAATTGGAATCAATATCACAGAAAGAGGACATTGATTATACGGCTGCCCTCCTAATGCATAATTTGAAACCTATCAATATATTGAAAAACGTTTTGCAGCCTGTGTCCAATGGCGTTGTTGGCAAATGGGCTGGTAAAATCTTACTCGGTTATAAAAAACTTTTACATCGACCCGTTGATGTAAAGAAGCCCCTTCTGCTTTCCAATCGCTGACTTTTTTAACAACACTTATCCGCAGTTTGTAATGGATTATTACAATATTATTTTGGACGAAATGGAATATTAGATTCTATATTTACAATATGCGGCTTGTTTTTTCTTTGATCTGGCTTCAATTATTTTTTCACACCAACCCTTTATTTGCACAGACTGATAACAGAGCGGTTATCTTTCACATGCAGTCTTCGAATACTTCCTTCCCGGATAGTAGCAGATTCCAGGGTCATGTGGGGAACCATGTCTTTTACAACACCGCTGATCATTATAGTGACAACCACGTGCTGATCATTGCACCCAAAACACTAAACGCCCTTAAGAAAGTAGATTTGATTTTTTGGTTTCATGGCTGGCATAATAATATTGATAGCGCTCTTGCGTATTACCAGCTTACCAGGCAATTGATAGCTTCCGGATTGAATGCTGTTTTGGTGTTACCGGAGGCTGCTAAAGATGCCGCTGACAGCTATGGCGGTAAACTGGAGAAGCCAGGAGTTTTCAGGGACCTGGTAGCCGATGTTTTAAAGGAGCTAAAGAATAAAAAAATGATCGGGGTGAATGTTGAATCCGGACATATTTTATTGGGCGGCCATAGCGGAGGCGGTGAAGTCATATCCTTCATCGTTGAAAACGGGCAAATCGAAATCAATGAGGTTGTTCTCTTTGATGCACTCTATGGTGGAACTGAAAAATTTATGGTTTGGATAAAGGCCGATACAGCTCATCGCTTTATCCACTTATATACTGATTATGGATATGGCCCAAAGGATGAAAGTCAACGTATGGTTACACAGCTCAGGCAGGAACAAATCCCATTTTTCGAAACGGAAGAGTCCATTTTAACTCCACAGGAGATACGAAACAATAAGCTGGTATTTATCCACAGCCTGAGGCAGCATAACGACATTATTTTCAACCCTGATAATTTTAAACTTTTATTTGAGAACAGCCCATTGTTGAAAAAATAAAAAAATCATTCTGTTTAAAAATCATAACTTCAAAACCTGCACTGACTGAACCCATCCAGTCATCCTACCAAACACCACCCCCTTCGTACGAAAAAAAGCCTGTTATGTATTCGAATTTATTGGATGGCAAACCCCTGTTAGGTCTATTAATCGGTGTTGCTTTTACCACCACTTCCTGTAAGAGCGATCGCGGTTCCATTTTCAAAGACGGCCATTCAGAAAAACCAATTGTATTGGTTGCAGGATATAGCGGCACAAACGGAACCAATCATGTAGCCAGGTATTGGGTGGATGGTCATGAAACGGCCCTGACAAATGGAACCAATGACGCATATGCAAATTCTATTTTTGTATCCGGAAGTGATGTGTATATAGCGGGTACCGACGCAGCTCCCGATACTTATGGTTTCCCGGTTTACTGGCAAAATAACACTGAGGTAAAACTTCCCATCATATCAGCCTCCGGAACTGCCAATTCAATATATGTATCCGGCGGTAACATATATGTCGCTGGTAATGACAGCAGCAAAGGTGTTTACTGGAAGAACGGCTCAGAAACGATTCTCGACAATGTAACGGATTCGGGCAGTTCTGCAAGTGCGGTCTTTGTTTCAGGAAACGATTTGTATATCGCCGGCACACGCGGGTATAATGCTGTTTACTGGAAAAATGGAAACATCGTGTACCTGACGGGCTATAGTGTTCCGACACAACACGTGAGAGTCAACGGGATTACCGTTTCGAATGGCGACGTATATGTAGTTGGGTATGTAGATTATGCTGCCTCTCCGTTTCCCTATATGAATTATTGGGCAAATGGAGTTGCTACAGATCTGAATACGGGATATGACTTAAGCTCTCCCCATAACAATTTCGGACAGGTATGTGCTATATGTACGTCAGGTAATGATTTATATATAGCCGGAATGGTTGAAACAACCAATCAAATGATCAATCATGCCGTGTACTGGAAAAATAGCGTGGAAACAGTACTTACAGGCAGCGCAGCCAATAGTTTTGCCAGCTCCATTTGTATTAACGAAAATGATGTTTATGTGGCCGGATATGAATACGATGCCAATCAACCCAAGTATGCGGTGTACTGGAAAAATGGCGTCGAAGTAAAACTGACGGACGGCACAAGCGAAACGATTTCCACTTCGATTTTTGTAAAGTAGGAAAAGCGGTCCTCCACGGGCACATCTTTTGATTGAATAAAAAAAACCCCCTTTTATGGACCTGCTCAAACGCTCCATCGATGGCCTCCGGGATGACCTGGACCTCCTGAATAAGGAATGGAGAGATATAGAAGGCAATCCGCTCAGTGCAAACCAATGTTATCACTTTGAAACGGATCCGCCGCATTTTCTCTTTAATCTGAATTGCCCGGATAACCTTCGGCAGGAACTGAATGATCTGCTTTTAAAACATTTTCCTGAACATGTAAAAAGCCTGCCCATGTAAGGTCACGAACGTGACCTTAGAGAAATTCACGAATTCGGTCTCGGATTGTGACTGCATCACAGTTCCATTATTTTAATCACCCACATAGCTTCCACCAATCGTTCGAGATGTTCACAATCCAAATAGAGCCTGCTGCGATCGGAAATCACGGTACAGATACTCTCATCTCTGATAGCAGCCTGTAAAATTTCCTGAAGCTTTCCTTTCCAATGTGATATGGGCTGGTGTTCAAAAAAAGCCTTTATTGCCAGACGCGGATACACCCATTCATAAGGTTTGAGCTTATACGGAAATAAATCCCAATTCCCTGTCTTTTTATGCAATGTCTTTGACCGGGCCAGAATCTTTTCTCCTATATTGGTTTCATCGATGGCTTCGCTTGCTTTATCCAGGTTAATATTCAGCGCGGCGTCTATTAATTTGTCAATTCTTTCGAATGTAAAAACCAAAACGGAAGGATAGTGCTTTTTTACTATCAGGTCATCCGGAAAAGCCGCTTCGAATAACCGCAAAATATCATCCCTGCCATCCTGAATATCTCCATCCATAAAAAACTGATCAATTACCTTGTACGGATCGCTGGGATAATTGTCATCTTCCTCAGCTGCTTTTTCACTAACGGCCAGTTTTTCTCCGGAGATTTTCTGATTAGTTTCCTGTGGCTCCCGCAGCCCTGGTTTATTCACACGAACATGTATCAGGTGTGAAGCTTCTATCAGCTTCTGTAACAGGTTGTTGGTTTGCAGGTAATCGATGTCCAGGGCAGACTCTTTTCCATAAGGTGAAAGCGCACAATTTATTAACTCTTTAAATTGTGCAAGCCACTCATTCAGGCCCTTAAAATCAAAGAATTTTTCGAAAGCCATATACGGATTGATGAATTCTTTTTTTGAAAGCGACCGCGGAAAAAACTCCCACATCGCATCCCACTCAGTCCAGCCAACATAAACTGCCGGATCAATGGCCCTTTCCGGAACTTCAATTTTTAATCTCGCTTCCTTCTTCTGTATGGTTTTGTTCTTCTTTAGTGTAAGTAAATAAGTCGCCTTCATGAGTTCCTCTACTTGCTCCTGAAAAAAAAGCAGGCTTCCGGGATCCGATTTTCTCCAATACTCTTCACTATAGGACGCTTTTAACATGGAATAAATATATTTACGATGCGTTTTCAGTGAAGCGAAAGAAAAAAAATCTTCAATGACACGATATGGTTCCCTTTCTTTTTTATTCCTTTTTGACATATGGCTTTCATTTAGTCTTTTAAAATATCTGTTTCCCGGATTGCATGGCTTCAATCTTCTGATAAAAAATGAATTCCGTCAGTTCCAGCAGTTGCCTCAATCTGGAGATCAGTATTTGTAGAACTTCTTCTCCTACCTGAAAATTATTTTTATATCGGCCATAGATATACGCTTTATACATGGTTTGATAGAGTTGGATTTCCTTGTCGGTATCTCTCGGAAATATTTCATAAAACCGAACAGAAAAACGCCTGGCATATAGAAATAATTTGTTCAGATTATGCGTCTGCATCCTGTACCCCATCAAAGGATGAAGAAAAGCATTTAGAGCCTGTTCAGCGGTCTGATGAACCATAAAGGCCGCCAGCTCACGATCCTGTGTTATCTGATAGCTGATGGCTCCGGATAAAAAGGCTTTCGCTTTTGACAGGAGTACTGAAAATTCTCCTGAAAGTTTATCGGCATCCGATCGCTGATCAGATATTTGTCCCCCGGCCAGATCCATGCGCCCGCTATCAAAAATGATATTTCGAGGATCGCAAATAATGGAGAAGAAAATATTACCCGCTTTCAGCAACTGGTTCACTATCCGGATCTGGAAAACCGAAACGGAGATCATGGCAAGATCATGACAGCGGTTGGCGGTCAGGCTCTCAAACTCGTGCATCGGTCGCTTATCTGCTGAATCAACCAACACCATCAAATCATATTCAACACCCAGCGCTTTTGGATTGGCCGGATACGTACCAAGCAGGAATATTTTTTCAGCCGGCAGCGATTGGCAAATGGTGTAGATAACCGGATCAAGAATTTCGGGAGACTGAAAACTGCCAGAAATAGGTTCATTCCTGCGTTCGGAAGTCTTTACTTCGCGATTCATACAATGGCATTTGAAATAAGGAATGTGGTGGCTATTACTGCAAGGACGGGCGAAAAACTGTGGAAGCGTGTTACTATGGATAGTCCTTACCGACTCGTACTAATTATTATTTGCCAAAAGATCAGAGTTGTTACTTCAGAAAAAAACGCTGACTAATTGAAAACTAAACATGCTACTTAAACGATCCCGGAACGCCAGGGTTTTTTTCTCCTCTTTTTCAACGTAAATAACCCGATGATTATCCCCGGCATGGCATGCCGGCTCTTCTTCATTCCATTAAAAATTCAGATTGGTTTTCATTCAGCTGATCAATCATTTCCTGCG
>JABDFX010000109.1:7029-8883 GCA_013286315.1 Bacteroidota bacterium
ATCTATATTCACCGAATTAAAAATGTCAGTCACGCAATATACAACAGAAACAGACGAAACGCTTAAAAATTTTATATTTGTCCAATAATTATTTTTACACATCAGGCCCGCTGATCAAGTAACATCCATGAAATACTTTCCGGAGAGATTAAAAGCTGCACGTAAAATGAATGGTTTTTCTTTACAGGATCTGTCGGACGCCATCAAGAACCAATTTAATAAACAGGCGCTTCAAAGACTGGAAACCGGAGAGGCGAAACCTGACAGCCAAACCATTAGTTTGCTGAGTAAGGCACTGCATTTACCAGCAGATTATTTTGTACGGGAAACGGTGGTTCAACTGGAAGAACTTCGATTTCGCAAGCTGAAGAAGCTGCCAGTCAAAGAAGTCGAAAAAATAACTGCACAGACCGTTGACTACCTGGAACGCTGCCTGGAGCTGGAAGATATGCTGGGAATAGATAATAAAATTGCTTTTATTCCAAAAACATACGCTCTGAAAAGCGAAGACGATATAGAAAAAGCAGTTTTGGATCTGCGAAAAAAATGGAAACTTGGCGAAGATGCGTTGACCAATATCATTGACATATTGGAAGAAAACGGTGTTAAGGTGTATTTAATAGATACGGATGCGTCATTTTCGGGTATGTCCACCGTGTTAAATGGAAAAATTGCCGTCATTGTACTAAACGGGAATAAGGAAATACCGGTAGTGAGGCGACGATTCAGCGCCCTTCATGAACTGGCACATCTTTATCTTGATCTGAGCGCTTTCAATGAAAAACGGGCAGAGAAAATATGCGATCGCTTTGCATCATCCATGCTGATCGTTCCGGCCAAACTTATACAGATTCTCGGAAATAAGCGAACCAGTATTGTAATGCGCGAACTTTATTTCATAGCAGGGAAATACGGCATATCACTGTCCGCCATTGCTTACCAGGCGATGAGCCTGGGAATCGTCAGCGTTTCTTACCATAGATTCTTTATGATACGGTATAGCCAATTTAAAACCAGGGATAAAGAATATGTAGTGTATAGCGGTAAGGAAAACTCGGACCGTTTTTTACAATTATTGTTCCGTGCTGTGGCGGAAGAAATCATCTCCACTTCCAAAGCGGCATCGCTGAATAACCAGCGGTTGGGAGATTTCCGTGAGTTGCTTGACAATGCCGTTAAATGAAATCTGCCGTCATAGATGTGAATATTTTTCTCGATCTGATAAAACTGCAGATGCTGGCATGGCTGTTCAAAATAGGATTCCAGGTATATACTACGCAGGAAATGATTGATCAGCTGAATGAAAACCAATCTGAATTTTTAATGGAATTTATCGAATCCGGTCAGCTGACTGTTTATCGTTTATCCGAAAACGAATTGGAAGAAGTAACCAGTCTGACGGCCCTCAGGTCATTGGAATTAGCTGACAAATCGGTTGCCTGGCTTTCTATCCACCTAAAAGGAATTGTGATTTCGGGAAACCTGTTACCGGGCCAATGATCTCAGCGGGACGGGAGCTTTCCGTTCAGGCGGCCGGTGGAACAGCAAGGGGACATACATGCTTTACTGCAGCGAAAACAGCTCCCTGGCATATCTCGAAAGCCTCGTTCATTTTGACAAGATGCTGATACCCCCGCAACTATTTATCACTGAGCTGGAGATTACAGACGATTCACTGATCTATACTTTGCCGGCAAAAGAATATCCCAAAAACTGGATGAAAATTTCTTTAATTGAAAATCAACAACTGGGCGACCGCTGGATGAATGAAAAAAAATATCTGGGCATCAGGGTCAGGTCAGCCATTAACTTACTGGAATATAATGTTCTTCTCAATCCTCTTTTCCCGAAATA
>JABDFX010000110.1 GCA_013286315.1 Bacteroidota bacterium
TGAGAGGCAGTCGAAGAGTGGAACCTTTCGCGTTGTTCATTTTGAATATAACCTGATTGATTATCCGGCCGCCCATGGCAATCTCCTGCATACGTTGCCCGTTTAATTCGAGCGTTGGAATGCCATTCGATGTTTCTGTGATCACTGATTCGGATGATTGGTAGAGGTCACCCATAATTCTCAGAATGGTATTATCGCTGGTGCCGCTTGCCAGGTTCATTTGTCCCCCCTCTTGTATAAAATCTCCTTCCACCAGAATATTTCCATTGAGCCCACTGAGATCAATACTCATGTTTACGCTGGAACCTATGCGCAAATTCCCACGAACACGCAAGGGATTTGCACCTGAACAAGTATAATTCACCATCGCTCCATGTGTCGTTGCATGCAATTCCAGGCTGCCGTACGTTCTGTTACTCACAGAAATGGTATACGATGCTCTTGGCACATCAAAATCGAAAATGCCTTGTTCGGTACCAGGCGCTGTGGATAGAATTCTCAGAATATTATTAGCATGTGAAGCCCGGGTCTGGTGTATATAACGTCCTCCGTCATGTATCATTATAGAATCCGCTATGAAGAGGGATTCACCTGCAGATAATCCGGATGCGTTTCTGAAAATGGCCCCGGCTTTTAGTTCAATACCATAACCCGGTCCCGTAACTGTCAGGCCATTTACAATACTATTTGATACAGGCAATACCAATTCGATATTTCTGCCTGGTGAAGGACTTATCACTATTGACTTAAGGATAACAGCTGCGCCTGGCAGGATAACCTGATAAGAAACAGGTAAATCACTATTATCCAGCAATACATCGTCGGTAGATTGTGGTAAACGACTGCCGGACCAGTTAAGAGGGTTGGCCCAGCTTGCATCACCCCCGAAGCCCGTCCACGATTTTGTTTCTGCCAACAGAATTGCCGGACACAATAAACTGAAATAAACTAACCAATAGAAATATCGCTTAAAAACACGCATCCTGCAAAATAGCAGGCGGAGACAGGCAAATCAATACCACTTTGCGGTAGGTAGCCAAAAAAAATCCCGCCACCGGGGCGGGATTCAATTCAGTAATAAATTTATTTCTTCGCAGCTTTTTTTGCACTATCTGCAACAGCTTTAATCGCTGATTTTGCGGTATCTGCGACTGCCTTGATGGTAGAATCAACTTTAGCGGTAGTTGAATCAGCCATTTTTTTCGTGCTGTCAACAACAGTTGAAACAGCAGAGTCAGTTTTGGCAGCATCGCTACTTCCACCACCACATGATGTTAAAGCCGCAGCGATCACGAGAACAGTCAGAAATTTTTTCATTTAGGTTATTTTTAGTTTGCGCAAAACTAGGAGATTCCAGTCAAAAAACCAAGATATGTAGCAATTTTATTATATGACTATTTCTTACGAAAATAAATACGGATAGGCACTCCCTCCAATGGAAAACTCTTCCGCATTTGATTTTCCAGGTAATTTCTGTAAGGTTGTTTGATATCATCAGGGTAATTACTGAAAAAAGCAAAAGAAGGAACAGGAGTTGGCAACTGGGACACGAATTTTATTTTAATCGCATGACCCCGAACTACGGGTGCATGAAAACTTTCGACTACCTTAAGCATGATATCGTTCAATTTGGATGTTGGTATTTTCCTGCTGCGGTTATCAAAAACTTCCAGGGCCGTTTCAATTACTTTGAAAATACGCGTTTTCTCCTTCGCCGAAATGAATATGATGGGTAGGTCTGTGAAGGGGGCAAACCTTTCTTTCAAAGCAGCAGTATAATCCCGGGATGTATTGGTTTCTTTGTCTACCAGGTCCCATTTATTTACGACGACCACAATACCTTTCCCTTTTTTTACCGCCAGGCTGAATATGTTAAGGTCCTGGGCTGTAATACCTTTTTCCGCATCCAGCAATAGCAGGCACACGTCTGCCTCATCCATCGCTTTGATGGCACGGATCACGGAATAAAATTCAAGATCTTCGTGTACTTTAGTTTTCCTCCGGATACCAGCCGTATCGATCAATATAAATTCCTTATTAAAAAGATTATAATGAGTATGGATACTGTCGCGCGTAGTTCCGGCGATCTCACTTACAATTGTTCTTTCACTTCCAACCAACGCATTCAAAAGAGAAGACTTGCCAACATTTGGCTGGCCGATGATTGCAAATTTAGGAAGAACTGAACCGCTTTCTTCTTCATCGGTTTTCGGTATCAGGTCGGCGATCGCATCGAGCACTTCTCCAGTGCCACTTCCGCTCATTGCTGAGATAAAAAAAATATTATCAAAACCCAGGCTATAAAATTCAGCAGCTTCCAGCAGGCGATCGCTGTTATCAACCTTATTAACAACCAGAAAAACAGGTTTCACGGATCTGCGAAGCATATCAGCCATGGACTCATCCAAAGAAGTAATGCCCGTTGCCGTATCCGTCATGAATATAATAGCGTTGGCTTCTTCCACCGCAATTAAAACCTGTTTCTTGATTTCCTGTTCAAAAATATCCTCACTTTCAGGAACGAATCCACCTGTGTCAATTACATTGAAGGTTTTTCCATTCCAGTCTGCTATTCCATACTGGCGGTCACGGGTCACTCCGCTCACATCATCCACGATGGCTTTGCGTTGTTCGAGCAGGCGGTTGAATAAAGTACTCTTCCCCACATTCGGTCTTCCTGTTATCGCTACTGTAAATCCGGACATGTTCTTTAAAAATTATAATGCAAATTAGTAACCGTATTCACGCAACTGCCATTCATTGTCCCGCCATTTGGGTCTTACTTTTACAAACAGTTCCAGAAATACTTTCCTTCCAATGAATTCTTCAATCTCCTTGCGAGCTTCTGTTCCCAGTTGCCGGATCATCTTGCCACCTTCACCCAGTAATATGCCCTTTTGTGTTTCTCGCTGCACTATAATATCAGCCTGAATTTTTGTAAGCGTATCTTTTTCTTTAAATTCCTGAACCAATACAGCCGTATGATAGGGTATTTCATCCTCGTACATACTGAAGATTTTTTCCCTGATCATTTCGCCCACGAAAAACTTTACAGGCCGGTCAGTCATTTCATCACCGTCAAAAAAAGGCTCACCCGTCGGCAGCAATTGAATAATACGTTCGAACAAAATATCCGTATTTATTTTCCTGAGCGCCGAGATGGCCAGCACGTCCGTACAGTAATTTTTGTCCATGAAATAGACTTTTGCAGAGTCAATTTCATCTTTGGTCATTCGTTCGCTTTTATTGATCAGCACAAGCGCCGGGACTTTCAGGTGTAATCCCGAAAAAATATCGTCGTTTTCTTCCAGCCTGTCTTTCCCATCTAAAAGCAACAAAGCCACGTCCGTATCTGCCACGGCCTGTCGCACTGAATCCATCATTTTTTCATGTAGTTTATATCTGGGATCAATGATACCCGGAGTATCCGAAAGGATCATCTGATATCCCTGTGCCGTTAGTATCCCTTTAATACGGTGCCGGGTGGTCTGCACTTTATGGGATACAATCGCGAGTTTTTCCCCCATCAACGTATTCAGGAGGGTGCTTTTACCCGCATTGGGCTTTCCAAATAAATTTACAAATCCTGATTTCATAAAACGGCTGCAAAGGTAACCAATCGCAGGTCAAATGATGGCCCCATATGGTAGTTAAAGGACTTATTAACAGATCCGACAGTATTTTAATTGGAAATTCAGGCAAAATAAGTAGCTTCGTTGTTTAAACATTAAATAAACGTATATGGCAACAGTAAAATGGGTACTGGATCCCACACACGCGGAAATACAATTTAAAGTGCGTCACCTGATGATCACAACGGTAACAGGTTCATTCGGCAAATTCGATGGATCTTTTGAAACTACGGACGATAATCTGGAAACTGCAAAAGTACATTTTTCGGCTGAAGTGGATTCCATCACGACCAATAACGAACAACGTGACGCGCACCTGAAGAGTGCAGACTTTTTTGAAGCCGCTAAACACCCAACGTTGACTTTTGTCAGCACAAAACTTGAAAGAGTATCCGGAGAAAACTACATTTTATTCGGTGACATGAGCTTTCATGGAGTCACTAAAAATATTAAACTGAATGTTGAACATGGCGGTGTGATCAAGGATCCATGGGGAAATATCCGTACCGGTTTTGCCGTGGAAGGAAAAGTCAGCCGCAAGGATTTTGGTTTGACCTGGAATGCAGCGACTGAAGGCGGTGGTGTGGTAGTGAGTGATGAAGTAAGGCTTCATGTGAATGCCGAATTTATAAAGACGGTATAAATATATTCACGGCGACCTTTTATATTTGTTGCTATGAAATTATTTATGGGTCTGTTCTTCACAGGATCTGCTTTTTTTTGTTTTGCACAGAAAAAAGCAGATCCTGTTTTTTTTGGCAATTCCATTAAATCAGAAAATCTCCAAAAGCACTTATACGTAATAGCCGGACCGGCTTTCGAGGGAAGAGAAACCGCTACTCCGGGGCAGCAAAAAGCGGCCGCCTATATAGAAGATTATTTTAAAAGTCTGGGACTAAAGCCAGGTAATAAGGACAGTTTCCAATATTCATATCCCGTATTTAAAGACAGTCTTATTTCATCGAATGTCCAGGTGAATGGTCAGGAATTTGAATTAAACAGAGACTACCAAAACAGAACCCTTTCGAAATCGTTTTCTTTTTCCTATGGATTGTCCAATGTTGTTTTTGCCGGATATGGTTTGTCAGATTCAGTACGGGATGACTATAAGGGATTAAATGTCAGTGGTAAAATAGTTATGATCCTGGGAGGTTTTCCTCCTGGTTATGTGCAGACGCAAATCACAAAAAAGAATTTTAATGGCTTTGCAAAAGTGGATGCAGCTCTGAGACATGGAGCTGTAGCTATTTTATCCATACAGGAAGACTTCCCTCGCAAGAAACCGCTGATTGATCCCGGATTAATGTATCGCAGTTATTTCAGGGAGGAAATTTCGCCTGCCTTTTTTTATGTATCGGAAAACATCGCCCGCAAGATCATGGGGGCAGATTACGACCTTGCCAAAAAGGGTTCGCCCAGAGCAAAACCGTATATAGCTGATATATTTCTCAGTCTTCAAAAGCAGACCCAGTTACTTCAAAGTTCGGATGTGTTGGGATTTCTGGAGGGTGGGGACCTGAAGGACCAGGTATTGGTCATTTCTGCGCATTACGATCACCTGGGTAAAAAAGATACTGTTATTTATTTTGGAGCGGATGACGATGGTTCCGGAACGGTCAGCCTGTTGGAGCTGGCTGCTGCTTTTTCAAAGGCGAAGGCCGCCGGCAAAGGGCCACGAAGGAGCATATTGTTCCTGGCCAATTCCGGAGAAGAAAAAGGGCTGTGGGGATCCGAATTTTATACCGATCATCCGCTGTACCCTATGGATAAAACGACGGCTGATCTGAATATTGATATGATTGGCCGAATAGATCCAAACCGCAGGCATGGCGATTCGATTAACTATGTATATATAGTCGGAGACGATAAACTCAGTACTGATCTGCATGTCATTAGTGTCGCCATGAATAAAAAATATACTGGTCTGGAACTCGATTATAAATTCAATAACCCCAAGGATCCCCTGAGGATTTATTATCGGAGTGACCATTATAATTTTGCACGTAAGGGAGTTCCAATCATTTTTTATTTTGATGGTATACATGCAGACTATCATATGCCAACCGACACCCCTGATAAAATCAATTATGATTTGATGGTGAAAAGGGCGCAGCTGGTGTTTTACACGGCATGGGAAATGGCCAATCGGGAAAATATGCTGAAAAGGGATCTTCCTGCGGTTATCAGGGAACGTTAGTCTATAAAAAATAAAAAGCCCCGGTTAACGCAGGGTCCACCGGGGCTGTTGAAGTATAAAATATTTAATTTTTCGTTTCGGGTGAAGGAGCGGGTTTTGGTGGCTCATTCATTCCATTCTCAAACTCCTGTTTGACGTTATTTTTCGCATCATTGAATTCACGCATCCCCCTGCCTAAACCTTTCATGAATTCCGGAATTTTTCTTCCTCCAAATAAAACAAGCACTGCTATAACGATCAGAATCCATTCGCTGCCCCCAGGCATGGATAATAAAAACAATTGATTTGCCATGATATAACCGGTTTTGAAACTCAAAAGTACCCTTTTAACCTGAAAGCATAAAGTAGAATGCCCCGGCCATTTATATTATGTTTTAGCCAAAACCAGTTCCAGGCTTTTCCCGTATTTATTAATTAAACGAGGAATATTCGAAACAACCCCTTCAACATGGCACTTAAATAGATGTAAATCAGCAAGATATGAGACTTCCACAATCACGATACCCTGACTTCTGTGATAATATTTCCCATTAGACCTTCATTCCGACTGAAAAAGGCTGGCTGTTGCCGGCCTTTATTTTTTTCAATAGCGGCTTTTTTGGACCTGCCTCCAAATTCCCGGTAGTTATCAGATAATTATTAGTAATTTACTTTTAACGATTGTTCACTAAAATCAGGCCGGCATGAAAAAAGTATCAGATATTTTTCTTCATAAGGAAAGAAAAATCACTGCAGTTTCCCCATCTACTTCTGTTCTTGAGGCTCTTCGTATTATGTCAATCCAGAATATAGGATCTGTCATGGTTATGGATGGCCAGCATTACCTGGGGATCATGACGGAAAGGGATTATTCCCGTAAAGTGATATTAAAGGGGAAATCTTCAACCGATACGCCCGTATCGGAAATTATGTCAAACGACCTGCCGGCTGTAAACCCATACGATAGTATTGAACATTGTATGCAGTTAATGGCTGATAAAAACATTCGTTATCTCCCGGTTTTTGAACAGGATAAAATTTATGGTGTGGTTTCCATTCATGATCTGATTCGTGAAACCATACAACATCAGCAGGAAACCATCTCCCAGTTAAAAGACTATTTGCATGCCAGCATGTAAAAAACAAAGACTTCGTAAGTAACGAAGTCTTTGTTAAACATATATCCGCGCAGGCAGATCAGGAAACAGGTTCGGACACTTTTCACGATCACATTTCAAGCTGACCATAGTTTCCGTATGGGAGCCCAATCGCCGAGTCCCTGTTTCGAGGCTTATACCTCCTAATAACACTAAGGATCGTACCAATTTTTTTAATCCTGAGAATTGTTCATATTTAATGAAATTCACCTTGAATTGAGGAAATAAGGAAACAAAACGGGACAAACTGCCTCAATACTTTATTTGGGTAGAATTGCCAATCATTTCCGCAAGGGATTCCAATTTTTCTTCCTCTGCAACAGCTCTTTCAGGTTTACCATTTACCAGACTCCATTTGATCAGTCGGATAAACCCATCACTGATTTCAATGCCTGTTATCGTACCGTCTTCAAAACAACAGCATCCGGAATTAAAATAAGTTGGTCTCATAGTATCGAATGACTGATTAACAAAGTCATATTCGCGTTTGCGACGTGGGATTTCAGCTTCAATTTTTTTCTGTGCATCGGCATCATTGAGAGTACGTGCCTTTTTCAATTGCTGGTACAATCTTTCAAGATGGGTAAGTGAATTGAATACCGGTTGATGGGTATGACCTGTTACTAACACCGTATTTTCCTGGGCGGCACTCCAATCATACATATACATATTATGCAGCGTTTTCAGATTGTCGTTGGCCGACGGGTTATTGGTATTTATTTCCAGGAAATTTTGCAACGGACCCCAGACATAGCTTACAAACCATTTGCTGAAGGCATTACCATCGCTTTGTTTGTCTCCCTGATGGCCATGTGTGCAAAATATATTCAGGTGTTTTCCCATGGAAAAATCAACCCGGATCAACACGCCTGTATATATTCTGATCACTTTGCCGTAAATTTTTTTTAGCCAGACAGGTACCAGCGGATCATTATCCCAAAACAGGTCATGATTTCCGAAAACCTTACAATAAGCATCCCGCGAAATAAAAAGCTTTTCTTTCTCAAAAACGGTTTCATTGTATTTCACTATTGTAAATAGGGTGTTTTCCCATAATTCCTCACAATCACCCAGGTTGACATAATAGAATTTTTCCTTATTGTAATAGTCCAAAGCAGTTAGATATGAATTTTCGCAAACTGCAAAGTTATCCGCTCCATTACGGGCACCCCGGTGCTGATCACTGAAAATAATTATCCGCTGATTTATTTCATTCAGGTTTAACCGTTTCAGTTTCCTGCTTTTTGGATTGGTATATTCATCAAATAATTCAGTGAGTGCCTTCATCACGGAATTCTTATCCGGGGCTGAGGAAACTTTTCCCGCAAGCCATGTAACCGGTTTCTCCAACACGAAGCGTAGCGCTTTCCGGATTGATCGTAGCAGACCGGAAAAAATCATAGTAATCATTTATGAACTGATGACTCGGGTTTCTCCATTATTAAGACCAAGCACCAGTTTGCTGGCGATATGAATAAACAATCCATTATCCACAACCCCGGTGATTGCATTTACCAATTCCTGTAAAAGCGGGGGATCTTTTATTTCTCCAAATGCACAATCAACAATATAGTTTCCATTATCTGTAAGGTAGGGGGTTGTTCCCTTCATTCTCCTTTTTGCCTCACATCCCAGCATTTGTAATTTATCAAAGGTTCTCTCCCATCCGAAATGGACGACTTCAACCGGCAAAGGAAAT
>JABDFX010000111.1 GCA_013286315.1 Bacteroidota bacterium
TCTGCCATAGCAAAATAACTGAGTGTTTGATTTTGAAATACAAACCCATCAATATAATCATAGGTCGTTGTACTTGTACCATTGTACGCTTCTTTGCGTATCATAGTACCTGAAACGTCATAGGTATATCTTAAATAACTGGAAGTACCTGTAAAATTAATTTTATCGGTTCTGTTCAATACGTTATACGAAATTGTAGTTCCGCCCGTACCACGCTTCGGATCAGTTATCAGATTTCCATTATTGTCATAAACGTATGGATTACTTGAAATATTCGGATTAAATCCAGCTGAGTTTGATGTCGAATCCGTCACATTCATGAGCTGGTTACCCGTTGCGGCTGAATAACTATATGTAAGATTATCTATAGTTACACCACTCAAATTCCTTTTCAATTTTTCAATATTTCCATTTAAATCATATTGAATTCCTTTTTCATCATTATAACCACCAAAACTGCCCCAAGTACCAACACCTCCAGCCCCTCTGTCCTGGTATTGAGCTGCAGTCAAACGATTTAATTGATCATAGGAATAGTAGTAACTTCTTTGGTTCTGGTTTCCTCCTGATGGTGGATTTGCTTCCCATTTTACGGCAGAAATATTTCCATTAAAATAAGGCGTGTTACCAAGTGCTACATCCGGCTTATCGTAAAGTATTTCTTCACCAAACAAATCGTTTGCATCACTATTGGTATAGTTTGTATTGTCTACAGTCAAAGTGCTATTATTAATACTTGTAAGCTTCTGATTGATATTATATCGATAGTCCACATTCTGAAAATAATTCACAAGATCTGTAGAATGTAGCTTCTTATTTACTAATTGGCCCAGTTCGTTATATATATAATTCGCTGGTCGAACAGAAGTCCCTCCGTTGTTGGATTGATCAATAGTTATTAATCTATTTGAATAATCGTATCCATAGGTTGTAAGAACTGAAGTTGTCACTGCATTAACCGTTTTTACAACTTTAACCTGAAGAGTTTTCCCTATAAAATCGGGAACCATGGTTTTAGTATCTGTCGCGGAAACGTTTGTATGATTATTGCTTAATATTTGGATCGTGTTGCCTCTTTTATCATAAAATGTAATCTTATGAAGCCATACACTCAACGTGGTATCATTATTTAAAGTTTTAGTATACACTCCTGTCACAAGCCCTCTCGTGAGTGCCGTTGGTACTGCTTCGCCTGAAAGACCCTGAGCCTGATATGAATAGTCGGCAGTACCATCATTATTGAAGTCATAATCATCATAATAACCGTAAGCCAAATCCTGAAGTGCAGATCCATTCTGGTTAGTAGTCGGAAATACTCTATTTGTATAGAAATTAGGGGCCGTTCCGCCAGATTGTTTTTCTTCATAGTAATTGGTAGTATAATTAAGACCATTTACGTAAGCTTGCATGTTGGCACGAGTGGCTCCGTTAACAGCATCGACGTATATTCCCTGACTTATAACTCTGCCTTTACGATCATATTTAAGGTAAATCCATTTGTTTGCTGCAGCCAAATTGCCGTCCTGAGTAAGCACTGGTCTGTTCATCGGGTCATAGACAATATTAACCATACTGGAACCGGGCACTTTTTTCTCTACCAATCTGCCAATGATATCATAATTAAAAAGATAAACCAATGGTCCTGCAGCCGGTACGGTAATGTTCCATGATACGCTACGCATCGCAGTAATTGCTTTTGGCGGAATAATTACTCTTAATTCTGAATTGCCTGGAGAATGGGAACTTTCGATCCGGTAAGCAGTGACATCGTATTCGAAAATCTTGAAATATATATTTTGCAGATCAGCGTATTGATATATGGGACCTTCAATAATACGAAAGAAGTCACTTTTCTAAAACCAATCTTATTTCTCTGGGAAAATGCCACTAATACAATTCCCAATAAGATCAAAACAACCAATCCTAAATACCCTTTGATCAATGCGGATAATTTAACAACCATTTTCGTCGGTAGTGGCAAATCACCTCCAAACCGCTTAAAAACGTCGGAGAACATGGGAACGACGAAAGCAATCATAAAGGATACGGCTCCCACAGCAACTATGAGAACTATCACAGGGTAAGTAATTGCCCCGATAATCTGTCTTTTTTGTTTAATTTTCTTCTTAAAATAGTCCCCCAACTCCATCAAGACCCTCACCAGTTTACCTGTCTCTTCTCCGATTTGAATACTGTAATATTCATAGGTACTAAATGCATGCATTTTCTGTAAGGCAATAGCAAAAGTGTCTCCACTCACAATATTGAAAAGAACCAATTTAAAAATATTCTTTTGCCTGGCTTTTGTTTGATTTTCAACAATTAACTCCAATCCGGTTCTGATGTCAATCCCCGCCTCCAATAACGAACCAAGCTCCGAATAGAACTGCTCTTTCACCTTATCTGAAATCACGGATCCAAATCTTATATCGCGATTTAGTAAATCCCAAAGGCGCTTTTGAGGTTTTTCTTTTGTTGTTAACTCATCCTGATTTGTCATGCCTAGCTGAAGCGACTTTAGGTTAATCTGGCTGTTCATAATGGTTTTTTTGACAGTCCATTAAATCCCTGGCCGAATAATTTTTGTTAAAAACACAATCGATATATTCATCATCTAGTTTAATCTGAAATGTTATTTCTCTAACAGCATTGAGGACTATCGGGCTGTATTTAATCAAATGGATTCTGCATTGCAGATGAAACGTATCATTTTCCAAGGGTCCATTTCTAACCATAAAATCATTATGCAAATCATAAAATGCCCGTTTCGTTGTCATCCCATCTGAATAGAATATCACATGACTGTTCGAACCGATTAATACTTCCGAGGATTCAAAATCCTGGTTTAATGCTCTTTTTAACAATACGAAACTTCTATTAGACTCGGTTCTCTTATTATACTGATTAAATTGCTTTTTAAATAATTCAAAGCCATAATAGATGATTCCTATTACGATACCGCTGATCATCAGACTTACAATCATTTCAATAATTGTAAATGCCTTAATTCGCATCTGAAAAATTATCCGCATCGAAAGAAATAATCTTTTCTAATTTCTCTATTAATAAATTGTTACCGTCATAAATATAATATTCTCCCTTTATTACGCCCGAAACGCTGTCAATTTTGTTAAATCTGCGCCTTAAGATATAGCCGTCCTGAATTGTTTCACCATCAAATAACGAGCTTTCATCTACAGAATTCATTGAATATATATTTAGCAATTCATGTGTTTTTATATCCGATCTCGAAACTGATCGATTAGTTATTTGAACAAAAACAACAGTAACCAATCCAAAAATAAACGAAGCAATAGTCAGTGCGACCGTTGTTTCCAGTAATGAAGAAGCTTTTAATTTTATAAAATAAATATTCATTTATTATTATTATCCTGCGTTGTATCATCTCTAGTTGAAGTACTGTCCTGAATCTGCAGTTGGCCCTTCTTATACTTTTTTATTACGGTTTTATTATCAGGCGTGGTTTCCAAAATGGAACCCTCCATTAAATCGTTTTTGTAGCTCCCTGACTGAATAATGACTGCTTTTTCGCTGTAGATTACAAACTTTCCCTGCCTTTTGCCATTTTTCCATATAAAGACTGATTTCAGTATCCCATCCGGATACCAATTTTTCCACTCTCCTGCCTTCAATCCGTAAACGAAATTGCCTTCTTCCTTTAAATTTTTATTAGGATAAAACACCGAGTATGCCCCGTTTAAAACATATCCATCATATCCGCCACGCGTCTGCAAAATGGTATCAGGTGTAAACCAGGAATAGGTAAGATCGTTAGATAGGGTATAGCCCGCCTCCGGCTTTAGAACATAAAATTTATATATGGTGTCCAATTTTTCAAAAAAAATTCTATGCAAGGCGGTGGAACCTAAATTAGCGGATGATTGGGCAATACAATCAAAATGAATTGAGCAAATAACAAAAAAAGATAATTGAAATCTCTTATATTTATTAAAGGTTATTAATAATTTCATTAGGGGAAATTACAAGTATTTAAATATGCAATAAAAAATATTGTGCAATTCGTCGCTGGGCACCAGAAAAACTGAATGCAACTAAGTGTTTACACTTAATTGCAAAATTGGATTTCACTTATTTTAACCAGGTGATCACCTTCCTTTTTGTTATCTCTGTAAAAATGGATGGTCCAACGAAGCTTTTAGACAATTCCGACCTGTTTATTTCAGCATCAACCAAATAATTCTGATACATGGTTGCTCCTGTATTATATAAAAAGAAATCAGCACCTACGGCACCGTCAATCCTTCCTTTCAAACTCAGAAAGCCATTCACATAAACGAGACCTGTCACTTTACTTCCTTCTCTTAAATAAACCGCTGTTTTATTCTGATCGTCGTTGTCCGCAAAAGTCAGAATAGTCCCTTCAACAATACTGCCACTGTCAATGATTATGGCAGGTTGAAAAACTTGTTTTTTTGTCTTCAATAATACGATTGCACTCGGATAATCGAGCCGGCAATTTTGTTCGAGGATAATACTATCAGTCGCTATTAACTGCAACGAACCTTTGAAGCCTTTTTTTACTTTTATAACAGGTGCTGTAAGAATACAGTTTTTTATAGCGCAGGTTTCGTCGATCTCGATCAAACTATCTGAATGAATAATAATATTCCCCGCTATACTATGATTTTGAAGTATCAATTTTCCCTTGTGATAAATTTCCAATGCAGAGTCGTCAAATAATCTCACAATGGTATCCTGTAATAATAGGGTTTCATTTATTGAAGTAGCTCTAATCCGTGGAAGGGAAGTTAACTGCTCTAAATATTCAAATGTTCTCGGTTCAAGACTGGGTAGCGACTTTTCACTGATCAATATTTTCCCAAATATCAGAGAATCCCGATTGTACACTCTTTGGTCGATATATGCAATCTGAGCGCCAGCTTTTGGAAGAAATGCATCGCCTATTATTTTAGTTTTACCCACCAAGGCGAGGGGGCGTTCGTGGTCGGCCAGATAAATCGCGGCTTTAAAATTCAGGGGCAGCATTTCGCCATACATAAACAGACTGGTCTTTTCTTTTTTTATTTCAAAAGACCTTACGATTCCGACTTTATACAATCCCCAATTGTTACTGGTAATTTCTACCGAATCGGTCTGGTGGTTAAACAGGTCAATCAGTCTTTTAGAATTAGTATTTAGACCGGTTGTATCTGCTAACAATAGATTGATGCCTGATTGTGCATTTCTCACTAATCTATCTCTGATTATTTCACTACTCTGCTGAAGCCTGTTGTAATAAGCTAATAAGATTAATGCGCTGGTTAATATCCCTATAATAATTGCAAAAACAATTGTAATAATAAGTGCGCTACCATTTACTGTCTTTTTTGAGCCAGTAAATACTCTTTTCAATATTTCCACAATAGAATTTGTTTATCACGCATGTAAAGAGGACCTGAAGTATTATAGCTTTTAATATATTAGACTTCGAGTGCCAGATATATACCTAACGAATAAGTATAACCGTACCGGAATCTTTCATCGATTGATTGCTAATTGGATCTATAAATTCTATCACCCAAACATACGTTCCTATTACCTGAGGGATATTATTGAATTTTCCATCCCAACCCATACCTGCATCAGATGTCTCAAATACTCTGACGCCCCATCTATTAAAAATTGAAAATCTTTTTATTGACATTTGTGATTGTGGTGGGATCCTGAAAACGTCATTTATTCCATTCCCGTCTGGTGAAAAAGCATTTGGCATTCGTAATTTAGAATAAACGTTGATTTTAACAGAATCGGACGCTTTACAGCCATAGTTATCCGTTACAAAAAGACTATAAGTAGTAGATACTGTGGGTTGGGCAACCGGATCTGGTTTATTAGGATCATCCAGCCCTATAGCAGGTAACCAACGAAAAGTCGCAATATTTCCGGCAATCAAAGGATTTAACAGGACAAGT
Source organism: Bacteroidota bacterium (assembly GCA_013286315.1). Classification (GTDB taxonomy): domain Bacteria; phylum Bacteroidota; class Bacteroidia; order Chitinophagales; family Chitinophagaceae; genus Puia. Next base: position 5,955 of record JABDFX010000111.1, read on the forward strand.
TTTCCGGGAGTAATCGTGGTATCATTACCGGCATCCACCTGGGGTAATTGATGGACTATCATGATAATTCTGTTAGTAGATTGAACAGGAGCTACGCAGGACAGATTGGAAATGAGCATACAACTTACGATGTCTCCATTTAATAGCGAGTCATTTTCGTAATTAGTTAAACTACCTCCTACTCTTGAGCCGTTTATTTCCCATTCAAAAATTGGCTTGGAACCTTCGTTTGTGGCGCTTGCTAAAAAGCTTACCGGCGTGCCGAAACAGATCTGATTTGCCGAGGATGATATTGTTAAAGTCGGCGTTAAAGAATCTGTTACGTGAACTTGGATAATATTCGATTGAACAATTATCGCTGCTGAACAGGAAGAATTAACAGTTACGGTGCAACTTATATTGTCATTATCCAATAGCGTGTTCGTAGAGTAAACCGGCGAATTTGTTCCAGTGCTTATTCCATTTAATTTCCAATCATAAACCAGATTTGGCTCAACCGCTTTAATGTCGGCTGAAAATACTGCAGATGTACCAGCACAGATCGAATCAGAAGGCGTAGAAATATGGATGGAGACCGGCCCTCCTGAAACCAACAGAGTGTCTGTATTTGAAACATAAAAATTACATGATGAAGCAATCACACATCTGTACTGATTTCCGCTAAAGCCGGCTGAAGGATCTATGACGGTAAGTGAATTGGATGAACTGCCCGTATATTGTGCATTATCACTCAGACTAATCCAGCCATCACCATGGTAAATTTGCCATTGGTATGAGTTTGCGGATAAGTAGTTGCAGTTAAAAATTGCGTTTGAGCCCTGGCATATTTTATTCATCGAGGGCTGCGAACTATTTACTGAGATCGGTGTATTGGTTACTTTACGGATTCTGTAATTAAATTGATCTGAAATGTAGATATCCCCTGTTGCATCCGTTCCTGCACTCACAGGATTTTGCAATTCGACAGCGCCAGCAGGTCCTCCGTCGCCGGTGAATCCGGCTGTTCCCGTACCTGCATAGGTCGTAATTATTCCGGAACAGTCGATTTTTCGAATAACATTGCTTCCCTCATCTGCCAGGAAGATCTGTCCCGATGCATCGATTTGTACCTGATACACAACTCCAACCCGTGCCAGAACAGCCGGACCGCCATCACCACTGTAGCCAAATACTCCATCGCCAGCAATTGTTGTTATGATTCCTGATTTATCAATTTTCCTAACCCTTCTGTTGCCCTCATCCGGAATATAAATGTTTCCAACCTTATCAATAGCAACTTGAAAGGGATAATTCAATTGAGCCAAAATAGCTAAACCATTGTCGCCACTAAACCCTGAAATACCTGTTCCGGCAATAGTAGTTACAATTCCCAAAACGTCAACTTTTCTTAAAACGTTATTTTGCAAATCCGAAATATAAATATTTCCAAGATTGTCCGGAGTTGCACCAAATATTAAATTAAAACTAGCGGCGATTGCGGGACCGCCATCACCACTATAACCTAGAAGCCCGTTCCCCGCTATCGTTGTGATAAGGCCAGCGGTATCGATCTTTCGAACCCTGGTATTCAAGTCGTCTACAAAATATACATTACCTTTTTCGTCAGAAGTTAAAAACGATGGGCCCAATAATTGCGCTGCATTTGCCTGGCCACCGTCACCAGAATATCCACCTGTACCAGTGCCGGCCCATCTTGTAATAACACCAGTCACATCCACTTTACTAATAACGTTATTATCAGGATCGGCAAAATAAATATTTCCCGATTTGTCGACTATTGTGCCCCAGGGACCATGGTTCTCAGATAATACAGCTTGTGCTCCGTTACCAGAATAGCCCTGGATCCCATTGCCAGCGATGGTTGATATTAACTGTGCCTGGATTGAGCTACAATCACCAGTCAAAAAAATCAATGCAAAATAAAATAGCCTTAAGCTTTTCAATCGGTACTATTAGTACTATGAAAGATACATATCGTATGTTATAAATCACATCGTTTGAGTATAAAAAACAAACCAGGCTGTAATTACATTTTATAAAGTAATACGACAGGAGTTAAAATGAAAAGGCGCTAAGAGTTTTCACTTAGTTAAATATGCGAATACATTTATTTTAGTTTTCCACCACTATTAAACTTTCTGTGATGTTATTATGGATAGGAAATCGTCAATAAAAGTTTTATCCAAAATTGCCCGAAAAATTTTATCTATTAGCTAAAATTACTGGTTGTCACTTAAGAAATGGCATTTGTTTTGATCCAATATTTTCTATTAAAAACCTTATTTATGACAAAAAAAACAATAAAAACTGGTTCCAATAATCAGGAAATCAGGATTGCCTTCCTCCGCAATGGATATATCCGTCACCAGCTTACTGAAAAAGAACATGATGAACTCGATGAATGGGTTTGCCCCAGCTTCACAAACCAACGGGTATTTGAAACCATAACCGATGGGTTAATGGACTACAAAGAAAATTCAGACGCATATGGCAGTTGACCGGATTTTAAGTCAGGTGTATCTCCAACTGAAACCACCACAACTCCGGCAATAATAACCCGT
>JABDFX010000112.1 GCA_013286315.1 Bacteroidota bacterium
TAGCGGTTTTCGTTTTTATCCACGAGCGTTACAATCGGTTCCGGATTAAAAATATTTCCAGATCCGCCATATTCCCTTTCGTCGCTGTTAAAAATTTCCTTCCACTCCGATTTGCCATTCGCATAAATTTTCCAGTTATTGCGAACCACTGGCGTCATATTCAGGATGACGAGCACATCATTTTCGGGCAGTTTACCTTTTCTTCTGAAAACGATGACCGATTCCTGTCGATGATTCAAATCGATCCATTCAAAACCAAATTGACTAAACTGATTTTCGTAAAGGGCAGGTTCACTTCTCAATAGAAAGTTCAGGTCACGCACGAAGTCCTTCATTTTCCAATGCAATTCATATTTGAGTAAATACCATTGCAATTCACTTTTATGATTCCATTCGCTGGTAGCACCGAATTCATTACCCATAAAAAGAAGCTTACCGCCCGGGTGCATGAACATGTAGCTGTACATTAACCGGAGATTCGCAAACTTCTGCCATTCGTCTCCTGGCATCTTGTATAACATAGGAGATTTGCCGTGGACCACTTCATCATGGCTTAGCGGCAGCATAAAATTTTCATCATAATAATACATCATGCTGAATGTAAGTTTATCCTGCAGGCCCTTACGCATCAGCGGGTCGGATTTAAAATAATCCAGGGTGTCATGCATCCATCCCATCATCCATTTCATGCCAAATCCCAGTCCGTCGGCGAAAGTCGGTTTGCTGATACCCGGCCAGTCTGTGGCTTCTTCAGCAATGGTTTGTGTATCCGGAAAATCGCGGTACAAAGTTTCGTTCAAGTCTTTTATAAATGCAATCGCTTCCAGATTTCCATCACCACCAAATTCATTGGGCTCCCATTGACCCGTTGTTCTGGAATAATTTAATTTCAGCATGGAACTGACAGCATCCACCCGAATGCCATCCGCGTGAAAAATGTCACACCAGAAACGTCCGCTGCTGATCAGGAATGATTTGACTTCGCCCCTTTTATAATTAAAAATATAACTGTTCCAGTCAGGGTGATACCCTTTTCTCATATCAGCATACTCATAAGTATTTGCACCGTCAAACATATAGAGACCGTGTGCATCGTAAGGGAAATGGGACGGTACCCAATCGAGCAGCACACCAATACCTGCATCGTGGAATGCATTAACCAGTTCCATAAATGACTGGGGATCGCCAAACCGGGATGTAGGTGCGAAATAACCAACTCCCTGATAACCCCAACTTCCATCGTATGGATATTCCATCACGGGCATCAGTTCGACATGTGTGAATCCCATTTCTTTTACATACGGAACGAGACGTTCGCGGATCTGATCGTAGCTGTTATATGTTTCTTCATCATCCGGCGATGGTCGCATCCAGCTGGCGAGATGGACTTCATACACACTCCACGGTTGATCCAGCGCATTGTTTTTTTTGCGCGTTTTCATCCAGCCCTCGTCTTTCCATGTATAGTCGAGGTCCCATGTAATGGTTGCGGTTTGAGGCCTCTGTTCCCAAAAATGTCCAAAAGGATCGCCTTTTACAGTTTCTGAATTATTAAATCCGCGAATGTGATATTTATATATTTCGCCTCTTTTGACATGAGGAATAAAACCTTCCCATATACCTGATTTTTCAAGTCTTACAAATAATGGATGCTCATCTGGTTTCCAATGATTAAAATTCCCGATGACTGACACGGCTGTTGCATTGGGAGCCCACACAGCAAAATAATAACCTTTTGTACCGAGTACCTCGCGTGCATGGGAACCAAAAATTTCATACAAACGGTAGTGGGTCCCGTTTTGGAAATTACTGATGTCTTCATCAGAAAAAAGGGAGTAATTCCAAACGGGTTTCGTGGAATCTACAAAATGTGTATGTTCGTAATTTGTAATCAAATGATTCACCTTCACTAATGTACAACCTTATTGGCAGTCGGCCGTTTTTTTAGTTCAAGTATCCGGATTGAACGGGCGGGTATATCCATTTTTTCTGAAAGGGAGTATATGCTTCCGGTTATCACATCTTTTGCCGTTTCAAAGGACTGCGTTCTTTCTTTATAATTCTCAAAATGAATACTGGCAGAGAGTGTATCTGAATTCAATGCACAGAGAACGGTCTGTTTGTTATCGTAACGAAAATATACATATAACCCTTTTGACGGAATATATTGCATCAGGGCACCGGTTGTAAGTGCTGAGGATGCTTTTCTGACGCCCGCCAGTCTGGCAACATAATTAAATGCAATATTTTCACTATCCGTTCTTCCGGATTCCAGAAACTTATTTTTTGGATCTCCTGCAAAGCCCCCTGGAAAATCCTCCCTTACCATAGCATCAGAAGGGTTCTTGAAATTTTTCATAAGAATTTCAGTGCCATAATATAAATGCGGAATGCCTCTTTGTGTCAGCAGTAGACCGATACCCATTTGAAAATTTGCAAAGTTTTCGCCGGCTACGGAATAAAAACGGTCCATATCGTGGTTGTCCAGAAAAATACAATTGGCCAGGGGATCCTTATACAACATATCCTCTGCCAGGGTCGTATACAGGCGCATAATACCATCCGACCACCCATAATTTTTTTTCAGCCCCTCTAGCATTGCATAACAAACAGGAAAATCAAGTATTCCGGTAAGATTACTTTTCCATGGAACATTTAAATTGTTCCTGCAGAAATAAGCACCGGCTGCAACCGAATTGACAGTGGCTTCTCCCAAAGACGTAATATTGGGGAATTCTTTTTCTAACGCGGCATTCAAATTATTCAGGAATATCGGGTCACAGTATTTATAAGTATCCACCCGCCAGCCGTCCAGCTGAAAAGTCTGGGTCATCCAGATAGCCTGCTGGATCAGATAAGTTGCGAGTAATGGGTTTCTCAAATTAAGATCCGGGAGATGGGGAACAAACCAGCCAGCTTCCATTATTTCCCTGTCTTTTGCGGAAGCATGAATGTCGAAAATAGCCTGTTCGCGGTGACTTGTATTCTGATACGCCGGCCACCAATTGATCCAATTGCTGTCAGGCAGATCTTTCATGATCCAGTGTTCAGAACCAATATGGTTATACACTGCGTCCTGAATAATTTTCAGTCCGCGGCCGTGTGCAGCCACCACTAATTTAAAATAGGCTTCTTTTCCGCCCATTCTTTTATCTATTTCATAGTGGTCTGTAAACCAGTAACCATGATATCCGCTAACCATGCCAGCAGATTCCTTTTCAAGCGGCATGTCGTTTTCTATTACCGGTGTAAGCCATATGGCAGTGGCGCCGAGTTGCTGAATGTAATCGAGATGATTGATCACACCCTGAAGATCGCCCCCATGCCTCGCCAGAGGATTCCTGCGGTCGGCCACCGTATCGCGCATATTCGCATAATGGTCATTGTTAGGATCCCCGTTGCTGAAACGGTCGGGCATCAGAAGATATATGAAGTCGGAAGAATTAATACCGCGGGCATAGGATTTCCCATTGCCTAATGCAGAACCCAAAAGAGGCAGGACAATTTTTTTTATAGTATTATCATATTTATGAAACGAATAATCAAATTCCAGTTTTCCCGGTTTCGTGCCAGGCTGAATTGTCAGATTTACAAACAGGTAATTGGGGCTTTTGACTTTTTGAATACTTTCAATTTTTACTCCAGGATATTTCATTAAAAAAATATCGTCTTTAGCAATCGTTCCAATATTTTTCTCATGAATCATTAGCTGTAGATGCGGATTCTTCATCCCCACCCACCAATTGGAAGGATAAATTTTTATTTCATTTTGTGCGAAGGCATTAAAAAATGAAAACAGGAAGGGAAGGAAAATAAACTTCATCATGTCGCGGCCAGTCTTTGTTTTTTCCTGCTGATTCGTATATCGCCGGCATCGTATACAAATAACACGCTGATGGCGGCGCAGAATAAAAAGAACCCGGCCAGTACAATGGCAAAAATGGGCTGGTTCCCATAGATATGTTTGACGATTGATCCGCCGAATACGCCATTTACGATTTGGGGTAGCGTAATGAAGAAATTAAAAATACCCATATAAATTCCCAGCTTTCCTGCCGGTATAGAGCCCGACAAAATCACATAAGGCATCGCCAGGATGCTGGCCCAGGCGAGTCCCACCCCGATCATTGAAAAGGTTAACATAGCAGGATCTTTAATAAAGAAGATAGATATCAAACCCACGCCACCTGCCATCAATGAAAACGCATGCGTTGCCTTTCGTCCTATTTTACGCGCAATAGCGGGAAGAAGGAGTGCATAAAACATGGCAACCAGGTTATAAATTCCGAATGCAGAGCTCACTTTATTTCCTGCTTCATTGTATTCAACTGTCTTTGCGTATTCACCGGTCAGTCCGTAAACATGTGTTGCCACAGCGTCTGTTGTAAACACCCACATAGAAAATAATGCGAACCAGGAAAAGAATTGAACGAGGCCCAGTTGTTTCATGGTTTTCGGCATGTGCCGGAAATCATACAGTATTTCACGGATGCCTGATCTTTTGTGCGATTGTTCCGGTTTTCCATGATATTTTTCATATTCTGCCGGGGCGTATTCTCTGGAATAGAACACAGTCACCAAAATAGCAATTATCAAAACTGCTGCGCCAATATAATATGAGTAACGGATATTGTCCGCGACACCATTCTGTCCCGGCTGCAAACTAAATCCGTGTTTGCCCATCCATTCGGGGAGATAGGAACCCCCTACAGCTCCCAGGCCGATCAGGAAAGTTTGAATACTAAATCCCAGTGTTCTCTGTTTGTCGGGAAGGTTATCGGCCACGAGTGCCCGAAAGGGTTCCATGGCTATATTAATGGACGTATCCATGATCATCACCATACCTGCACCAATCCACAATGCGGGTATTACCGAAGAAAATGAACCTGAATTGGGAAGAATCAGCAGCGCCGTGCAGGTCAGAATGGCACCGGTTAAAAAATAAGGTTTTCTTCTGCCTAACCTGTTCCAGGTGCGATCACTGTAGTGTCCGATCAGCGGTTGAACAATCATTCCGGTGAGCGGAGCCACCAGCCAGAAAGCCGGCAGCTGATCCACATCGGCTCCGAAAGAACGAAGAATACGACTGGTGTTGCCATTCTGCAAGGCAAAGCCAAATTGAATTCCCAGGAAACCGAAACTCATCGTTACAATCTGCCAAACGGAAAGTCTGGGTTTTTCAGCCAGGCTGATTTTGGCGGGAGAAGTCGCTGTGGCCATAGCAATCGTTATAAACTAAATCACAAAACCGTTCGGAATCACCGCACCTTTTTTTACTACTACGATTCCGTCTTTCACTGTATACAATGCATGATCAGTATTCTCCAGGTGGGTACCCCCATTGATCCTGACATCATCGCCGATACGGCAGTTTTTATCTACAATACAATTACGTATATAACAACGGTCGCCGATTCCGACAGATGGCAGGCCGTGTTCCTTGTCGTGCCTGATCTCTTCGATGGTTTCGTAGTAATCAATACCCATCAGATAACTGCTGACGATCGTGGTGCCGATGCCGATTCTGGTGCGTATGCCGATTACACTGCTCTCTATGCGGGACGCATTGATAATACATCCTTCTGCAATGATTGTTTTTTCCAGCGTGGTGCCACTGATTTTTGCAGGAGGTAACATGCGAGCACGCGTATAGATCGCATTGTTATTGTCGAATAAATTGAAATCGGGAATTTCTTTGGTAAGGCCGAGATTGGCTTCAAAGAAAGAATAAATATTTCCGATATCTGTCCAGTAGCCATCATATTGAAAACTGACTACTTTGTACTTGTCGATTGACTGCGGAAGAATTTCTTTTCCGAAGTCTGTTGCTTCCACGTATTCATTCTGCAGCAGGTCCTGCAGTAATTGTCTGTTGAAAATATAAATCCCCATCGATGCCAGATAGTGTCTTCCCTGGGCTTGCATGGCAGGTCCGGTATCACTGGTCCAGTCTTTTAAAACGTCTTTTTTGGGTTTCTCGATAAATGACGTGATGAATCCTTTACTATCTTTTTTCAATATGCCGAATTCAGAGGCCTCCCTGTCAGCCACCGGAATGGTAGCGATCGTTATTTCTGCTTTTTGCTGGATATGATTATTCAGCATCTCCATAAAATTCATCTGGTACAACTGGTCTCCTGAAAGAATCAGGATATATTCTGCTTCAAAAGGACCCAGATGTCGCAGGCATTGTCGCACCGCATCGGCCGTACCCTGGTACCAGGTGGGATTGTCGGGTGTTTGTTCTGCCGCGAGAATATCCACAAATGCCGAACTGAATGCGCTGAAGTGGTAGGTATTTTTTATATGCCGGTTTAATGAGGCCGAATTAAACTGCGTCAGTACAAACATTCGGTCGATACCGGAATTCAGACAGTTTGAAATTGGAATATCTACCAGCCTGTATTTACCGGCGATGGGAACGGCTGGTTTGGAACGGCTGGCAGTTAATGGATACAAGCGGGTACCCGCACCGCCTCCTAAAATAACAGCTAATACATTTTTTGACATAACGTCTGATTTATTAAATTCTCATTATAGCGAAGCGTAAAGATCAAGATATTGTTGCATACTGGTTTCCCAGCTAAAGTCAAGTCGCATCATTCTTCTTCTGAGTTCTTCCATCAAAAGAGGTTCCTGGTATAATTGTACGGCGCGCCAGAGCGCGTGAGTAATGTCTCCAACGATGGCGTTACTAAACCTGATGCCGTATCCATCCGGATCCCCGAAATCTTTCACTGTATCTCTAAGTCCCCCGGTGGCCCTTACAATGGGCACCGTTCCATATCGCATGGCATACATCTGATTTAATCCGCAGGGTTCAACTCTTGAAGGCATCAATATAAAATCCGCTCCTGCATAAATAACATGACTCAGCGCTTCGTCATACCCAATAAATATACTAAAATCACCATCACTGAGAATGCTGACTCTCTCCAGACCATCCTGAATATAGGAAGCTCCGCTTCCCAGAATCAGAAAATTCATCTTGCGGCCGATATAATAAAATGAATCTCCGATCGCCTGTGCCAGGAGGTCTGCGCCTTTTTCACCCACCAGTCTTCCTATAAAAGCAATCAGTGGTTTTTCTATATCGAGTCCGAATCGTTTGCAAAGTATTTCTTTATTCTTTGTTTTACCAGCGGCATTCGATTTAATATCATAATGGTTTTCCAGATATGTGTCTGTTGCCGGGTCCCAAACCTTTGTGTCAATGCCGTTCAGGATACCATAACACTTCCCTTTTTCATATTCAAAAAGTGCTTCCAGCCCGTTGGCCGCCCATCGGAGTTCTTCCAGATAACTCCAGCTCACTGTAGTGACCTTCCAGGCGCATCGTACACCGCAGGCCAAAGCATTGATACTTTTGTTCCATTCCAATAAACCCGATTTCCACGTATCCCAGGCGGGTATATAATAACTCTTATCCCAACTCAGCCAGCCCTGGTATTCTGCGTTGTGAATTGTAAGAACGGTAGGAATATCGCGCAGGTGCTGGTAGCGATAACAGTGTTTCATCATGAAAGGAATCAGGGCGGCCTGGTGATCGTGTACATGCACGACATCAGGATGATGTTTCCAGGAAGCAAGCCAGTCAACAACTGCAATCTGGAATGAAATGAACCGTTCGGAATCATCGTCGTATCCATAAATTTTATCCCTGTCAAGCAGCCCATTGATATCCACCAGATAAAGATCAAAACCTAGGGCGTTATTTCTTTCCTTTATAACGGTGTATATAAACCACCAGTTTCCCAGGTTAGTGTATCCTTTATGAACAACATCAAATTGGTTGTTATAAAGAAACTTTGTTTTATACATGGGCATTACCACCTTTGCAATATGACCTGCAGCTGTTTGGTATTTTGGCAAGGCACCTACTACATCGCCCAACCCGCCTGCTTTTGCAACAGGATAACATTCGGCTGAAACATGTAATATCTCCATGAAATGAAGTTATGGGTGAGGCACCCTTGAGAATTGAGATCAATTTATGAAGGATTTAGGGATTCTTCATGCTATATGAAAAAATTTTTAATCAAGCCAAAACTTAACTACTTTCAACACTCATTTTAAAATGATTGCCTGCTCATGAGCCAACCTAAACAGCCAACCAACACTGGCGCCTTAGCAACATTAGTCCTGGTTTTTTTCTTACAATCAGTGAATAAGAATCCTTTTCTTCTTTTTTTCAACACAAGCACTTTATCCGATGTAACATATTTTTGATCAGTTTTAAAGGCTTTGATTTCCTGAACGTGCTCATCAATGGGTTTTAATGTTTCTCCGCTCACCGCAGGAATCATTAGCAACGCACCGGCAATTGAAATGCCCAGTCCGATGATGATCCCC
>JABDFX010000113.1 GCA_013286315.1 Bacteroidota bacterium
CGCCACCAGGTGTCCAGCGACTTTCTATGGAAGATATCAAGAACGTTCCGGTTTTGTTTGGTGAAAAAGATGTCCTGAAAACGATTCAATTATTACCCGGTATTAAATCCTCCGGCGATGGGAAGTCAGGTTTTTTTGTACGGGGCGGAGGCGCCGACCAGAACCTTATTTTACTGGATGAAGCAACGGTGTACAATGCTTCGCATCTCTTAGGTTTTTTTTCCGTCTTCAATTCAGATGCCATTAAAGACATCGCTGTCTACAAGGGTGGCATGCCGGCTAATTATGGCGGACGGCTGGCCTCCGTCGAAGACATTAAAATGAAAGATGGGAACGATCAGAAATTCGGCGCGAGCGGAGGCATAGGCCTTATCGCTTCCCGTCTTAACCTGGAAGGGCCTATCGTAAAGGATAAAGGTTCTTTTATGGTCAGCGCCCGGAGAACCTATGTGGATATGTTCACTGGACTTTCCACCGATACAAACATTAAACACAGCGTATTGTATTTCTATGATATCAACCTGAAAGCAAACTATACGCTGAATGAAAAAAATCGTGTTTTTCTGTCGGGTTATTTCGGAAAGGATGTATTGGACATTAAAAGCGGCAGCGGCATCGACTGGGGCAACTCAACGGCCACATTCCGCTGGAACCATATCTTCAGTGACAAACTTTTTTCCAACAGTTCCCTGATCTACAGTAACTACAACTACAATACGCAATACACCAGTAACGCCAATAATATCAGAGTTTCTTCCGCGATTACCGACTATCATTTCAAACAGGATTTTAATTATTATTTAAATCCGCGCAGCAAGCTCGATCTCGGTATCGACGTCACTTATCATGTCACACAGCCCGGTCAGGCAGTGGCTTCCCAGAACTCCAAGTACAATGATGTTACGCTGCAGAAAAAATATGCCCTGGAAAGTGCAGTGTATGCTTCTCATGAATGGACGCCTACTCAAAAATTAAAATTTACCTATGGGATAAGATTGACAGCCCTGACTGTGCTGGGGCCGGGCAATGAATATACATATGACAATTCGGGCAATATTCTGACCACGAAATATTATAACAGCGGAAAAATCGTAAAGACTTATTTGAACCCGGAGCCCCGGTTTGCTGCCAGTTACCAGTTAGATGAGAAAAGCTCAGTAAAGCTTGCCTATGACAGGAATGTGCAGAATATTCATTTGCTGAATAATGCGACTTCTACCAGCCCGACGAATGTCTATTTGCCTACCAGTAATATTGTACAACCAGAAATTGCCGACCAGATATCGGCCGGATATTATAGCAATTTTCACGATCATGTATATGAGTTTTCATCCGAAGTGTATTACAAAACAATGCAAAACCAACTCGACTATAAAAACGGCGCTAATCTGATCGGAAATAATAACGTAGAGGCCGATTTACTTTTTGGAAAGGGACGGGGATATGGATGGGAAAATTATATCAGAAAGAAAACCGGTAAGCTGACGGGTTGGATCAGTTATACTCTTTCAAAAACAGAGCGTCAGATCGCTGGCATCAACAACGGAAACTGGTATAATGCTCCCCAGGATCAAATGCACAATTTTTCGGTTGTAGGCATTTACAAATACAACAGGAAATGGACATTTTCTGCAACGTGGGTATACAATACGGGCAATGCCGTTACCTGGCCCTCCGGAAAATTCCCTGTAGATGGGGTCCCGGTCTATTACTATTCGTCCCGGAACGCTTATCGCCTGCCAGCCTATCATCGGTTGGATCTGGGTGCCACCGTCATTACGAAAAAGACTGCTAAATACGAAGCCAGTTGGACTTTTTCCATTTACAATGCCTATGGTCAGTCCAACCCTTATACCATTTTATTTCAGAAAGATCCCAATAACCCCCTGAAAACACAAGTGCTTCAGACCACCTTATTCAAAATGGTACCTTCTGTTACCTACAATTTTAAATTTTAAGCTTATGCAAAAAATAATTTTCATCCTGTTGTCCCTGGCATTATTCACCTCCTGCACAAAAACAATCACACCTGCCTTAAACAACGCTTCCGCACAATTAGTTATACAAGGCGTCATTAGCGATACGGCGGGACCATACTTTGTATCAATCGTGAATTCCGTCGGTTTCTATGCTGACAACACCTATCCCGGAGTATCAGGCGCCTCCATCACTATTACAGATTCTACAACGGGTCTTCATAATGCATTATCCGAAACGACGCCCGGTCTCTACATTACCCATATGCTAACAAAGGGTCTCTATGGACATACCTACCTTTTAACAGTATCCCTGAACGGCAATACCTACACATCCTCTTCTACCATGCCGCAGCCGGTGGCACTGGATTCCGTCACTTTCGATAATACTACGAAAAATACTATCAGGGCCCAGGCCAACTACCAGGATCCGAGAGGGGTAGCGAATTTTTATAAATACTCTCTCATCATTAATGGTGTTTCCGATCCCAGATTCCAAACTTTCGAAGACCGTCTCTCTGATGGCCGGTATATCCAGGATAAAGTTGACGCTGATACCTCCGAGATCAGACTGAACGATCAGGTGCAGCTCAGCCTTGTAGGGATTGATAAGAATGTCTATACTTATTTGAGCGAGGCGGAGAATATTGCTTATTCCAACGATAACCTGGCAGCCCCCGCTACCCCTGTTTCCAATATAAGCGGCGGTTGTCTCGGATATTTCAGTGCACAAACAGTAAGCAGTAAAAAAGCAAGTGTGAAATTTTAATATGAAATTATTTCGACTGATTACAAGATTAAGTGTCTGTTACTATATCAGGACGGAAATTTGTTATTCAGTGATGCGAAATAAGATTGTTGCACAACTAAGTGAAATCCCTTAGACAGTTGAACCTAAGCAATATCCCGGGATATATATTGCAATATATTTTCTTATTTTTCAGATCGAATCTCCATCAATGAAAATAATTTACCCGATGACATCCATATTCAAACTATCGCTTTGCTTTTTGTTCTGCTCCTCTGTTTGTTTGGGACAGTCCGGCCAAAATAATCAGATCATCAAACTCAGTGACAGTTATAACAATATCCAGGTGAAGGGTGCCCCCGCCCCAAAAAAGATGCAGATAAAAAACAGCAAAGGATTTATACTGGATTGCGCAGGATATGATTTTACGCTGATCCGGAAAATGAACAACGGAAAAAACCCTGATCTCATTTTCATCATCGCCAAGGGTGGGAAGTATAAAATCGCCCTAAATATCCCGGGTAAAACTACCATCGATGCTTCGACCATGACATCATTGGAAGGATATGGAAACAACTTTCGTGGATTTGAAAAAGACGACACGCCAATCATCGCCATTGGCACATTAAAACCAGGAACTTCTGAAATGCTTGCCTACTGGGTAAGTATGATTCAGTTAATGTAGAATATGACCAGGTTCTTGTTTTCCTTAATGGCTTTTACTGACATTATGCAGTTTCCCGATGCTCATCTTTAAGTCCGGAAACCTTCGCCGAACATTGGTTTTTTCATACCCGAACAACTGCTGTAATGAAAACGATCATTCCCGTCTAAACTAAATATCAGTAAACTATTGATTACAAGTGATTTACTTCTTTGGCATTTTTTTGGTTCAGGAAAATAGTCTCTTCCCCTCTTCAAATTAATCCTATGCTTAAAAATTATTTCAAAGTTGCATGGCGAAACCTTAAGAAGTCCATGTTATATAGCTTCGTCAATATTATTGGACTTACAATAGGTGTTACAAGTTGCATCCTGATCAGTTTATATATCGAAAGTGAGTTGAGCTATGACCGGTTCCATAAAAATGCAGACCGGATCGTCCGCATTACTATGGAATATAGTAATGGCGGTACAATAGGTAAGTATGCACAAACCGGTACCAGGGTGGGACCGCAATTGAAAAGAACTTTCCCCGCGGTAGCTGATTTTGTTCGCACATTTAAATTTCCCAGGGTAATCGCTTATCGGAGTAAGGTGTTTAACGAAAAAAAATTTTTGTATGCCGATTCTTCTCTCTTCAACGTCTTTTCTTTTGTATTAACCAGGGGGAATCCTTCTCATGTTCTGAATGCACCCAATCAACTGGTGATCACAGAAAGCATGGCTAAGAAATATTTTGGCAATGAGGATCCCATTGGCAAAACATTGTTGATTGCAAACAGTGATAATTATATAGTAACCGGCATCGTTCAGGACGCCCCCGGGAACTCTCAAATACAATTCGATTTTATTGCATCCTTCACCAGCCTCGATGTATCTAAAACGGAAGAATGGTGGACTGCCAATGATATAACCTACCTTTTATTAAATCGTTCGGATCAGATACCACAACTGAAGGAACAGGTTACCAATTATATGAAGACCTCAGGGGTGCGAAGGGAAGCGCGCGTGGAGGGAAATGACTATCTCACCTATCACCTGGAGCCATTGGTAAAAGTGCATCTTTATTCTTCACTGGATGGTTTCGAGCCAAATGGAAATATAACATATATCTATATTTTGGCTGCCATCGCTGCACTTATAGTCTTCATCGCCTGTGTCAATTACACCAACCTGGCAACCGCCCAATCGACAGGCAGAAGCGGCGAAATCGGTCTCCGAAAAGTATTGGGCGCCAGTAGACGGGAGCTTTTCGTGCAGCTTTTAGGTGAATCGGTATTACTTACTTTTATTGCTCTGCTTTTAGCCTTAGTGGCCAGTATTCAACTTTTACCATTATTCAATCATCTTACGGATAAATCATTACCAGCATCTGTATTGTTTTATCCGTTACCCTTGTTTTCGTTATTTATTTCGGGCCTGGTCATTAGTATTCTGGCTGGATTCTATCCAGCTTTTGTGTTGTCCGGTGCAAAATTGGCCGGCATTTTAAAATCAGGATTCAGCTTTTCGATTTCAGGCGGCAAATTAAGAAAGTCGCTTATCGTTATGCAATTTGTGATTTCTGTATTTCTTATCATATCCACCATTATCATTCTGCAACAACTTTCTTTTATTCAGCATAAAAACTTAGGATTTGATAAAGACCATATCGTAGTATTACCCGTAGACTATCAGATGCATCGGGATTATGACGAAATAAAAAAAACCATACGCCTTAATCCCCATGTCATTGATGTTGCGGGAGCAAACCAAAATCCGACTTTTGTTCAATGGGGAGACGGCATACATGTTGACAAGGGTGCTGAACAAAAAAACCTCCCGATCTATTGTATTCCTGCTGACCTGGATTTTGTAAAGACCCTGGGTATGCAGATCATCGCAGGAACTGATTTCAGTCCGGCCGACATGCACCTGATGGATACCGTGGACAACTATAGGCATTACCGATATACTTTTATATTAAATGAATCGGCATTAAAAGCAATTGGGTGGAAACCACAGGAAGCAATAGGCAGGACAATTGAAAAAGATTTTCCGGGAAATATAAAGGCCGTCGTAAAGGATTTTCATTTTTCTTCATTACATCAGCCTATCGGACCACTCATGATTTTTTTAGATACCCAATATATAAGCCAGTTATTTGTAAAAATTTCGGGGAATGATCTTACCGGCACATTGAATTATTTACAAAAAGTCTGGAAAGAACGCGTACCACATCGTCCTTTTGAATTTCATTTTCTGGATGATGACTACAATGCACTTTATAAAGTGGAAAACCGCACCAGTCAAATATTCGGTTTTTTTTCCACCACGGCAATTCTTTTGGCCTGCCTGGGTTTGTTTGCGTTATCTGCTTTTACAACAATTCAGCGAACCAAAGAAATAGGCATAAGAAAGGTGTTAGGGGCTTCGGTGTTCAGCGTCGCCAGTCTGTTGTCCATTGATTTTCTGAAATTGGTTGTTATCGCCTCCGTCATAGCATTTCCTTTAGCATGGACAGCGATGCATAAGTGGTTGCAGGATTTTGCATATAGAATTGATATCAGTTGGTTGGTATTTATATCGGCCGGATTGGCAGCAGTCCTTATTGCATTGATCACCGTGAGTTTACAGGCTATCAAAGCGGCTAACGCAAACCCGGTGAAGAACCTTAGATCGGAATAGATAAGATCAATTTTCCGGTTGTGATCGCCAGCCTGAACCTCCAATCATCAACCGTCAATCATCAACGTCAATCATCAACCGTCAATCATCAACCGTCAATCATCAACCGTCAACCGTCAACCGTCATCGCTTATACAGGGCTGGCATAACCATTGCAAATCGTAAGTATATTATTCACTTTTAAAATTTGCGAAATGCCAGATAAATCAACCATTGAAAAAGCATTCTGCAAAAAAAGCTGCCAGGACGAAAAAATCTCACTAGCCCATGGTGCTGGACATCGGTATCGCGACTATCAAATCACCTGTCGAATAACTCTTCAGGTCGAGGGCGAACTGCCGTACAGCAGGTAGCAGCGGTTTAAGATCCTTCCTCATACTCATTATATCGTGCTGCCATTCCCGTTTTATTTTTCTCAAAATACCATCTTCACCTGACTGTAACAGGTTTTGTTTCTTCTCCAACCAGGTGATGAAGAAACCAGTGTCATGTATTGATCCTAATTTAGATTCAACAGATTGCATGAACCGTTTACGTGTTTTCAAAAATGCCCGAACCGGTTTTACGCCGTTTTTACAGACGGGCACAACATATATAATGGATTTCAATATTTTTCTCAGCTGATGCAGGGACCCGATATCAGCCAGGATATCCTGCTTTAACAAATCCAGAATGGACGAAGCACGGGCGATCATAAAACCCCGCCATGTATTGGAGGATAATCTGACTCCCGGATGCCGTGCAAAATCGCCCGGTTTGAAAGCCGGATATTCCTTCTGTATTTTGCGCAGTTTCTCCGTGCTTTTCTTTTCTGACAATGTAAGCAGCTCTAAAAAAAGGACTGGATTGGAGAACCTGCTGTGTTTTGTGATCGATTCTATGGCCTTCTTCTCCAGACCGGACTTCCGCAGTTTACCGGCTTCGTGAAAAAGGTTTGCAAGGCGACCGGGAATTTCCGGGCGGGCGCCAAAATTATTTTGAAGAGCCATGAGCTCCGAAAAAGCTTCGAGATGTTTTACCTCCAACCGCAAAGCATGAATGACTTTAAGCGTGGGTTTCCTGTCAGACCTGAGGAATGCGTTCAGTTTTACCAGTCGCTGCTCTATTTTGTTCTTCATGCTCATGTGTGACAGGCATAAGAAATAGTCAATGTCAAAAAAACCCGGATAGATCCGGGTTTACATATTAAAATGTCCAGTTTTGGATTCAGGAAACATATTCTCCTTCCGAGAGTGTTCGCGTTTTACCATTCGGCATTCTCATGAGACCTTCCAAAGTTACAACGACACCATTTTTTAATATAATCGGGCTGGTTAGCATAATATAAGTACCGTGATCGACTAAAAATAATTTCCCCGTGCGGATGGTAATCTGACGCGGTTCGTTTGGATCTATCGGTGGATTGATATACGGTCTCATTGATCAGGGCTTAGTATTTTTACTATGCAATATTTATGCCCGCCGATCAAAGATCAATTGAACTTAAAACTGCAGATCACAGCCTTAACTTCTGTTTATCCGGGGCTGGCATGAGATTTTCAGTAAGCGTATTAGAAGTTTCCGACAGGAGGTGGTCTGTAAAACGGCCTGAGATTAAACTCCCATGACCTGATCTGGATAATGCCAGCGAAGGAAGAAGGAAACTACGGGGACTCCAGTAATGCCGGAGTCTTTTTTATGCCCGATCGATCAGTCGAAAAATAAATCCGCAGGAGTTTTCCCCCGTGTTAAAACGCTATGTAAATTCAAATCCGGTTTTTAAATTTGCCCTATGCGATCATTTACATACCAGTATAAAGGGGAAACGGTGGAATCCCTTTGGGCCGCTTCGGTAGAGAACGGCGACCTTCGTTACAAAGTAAAACTGGGTACCGATCTGTGGCTTACGATCGTTCCTACATTCGTTGCAAGTACTGCTGATAAGATTATATGGCTGCAATCGAATAAGGAACACGAGATCGTTCAACCGCACGATCTGGTGCAGGTGATGGGAGAAGGCATTGAGGTTTTTCTGGAACATTGATGTACCATGTTTTTACTTCTAATCCGACTGATTAAGGGAGAACCAGTCATGGCAATTCAAAACTGGTTTTTTATCATCGATGCAATCTTTAAACAGCCGGAATT
>JABDFX010000114.1 GCA_013286315.1 Bacteroidota bacterium
CGCTCAAGAATTTCAATTCTTGTTTCATAATCCGGTATGGTCAGATCCGCGCTGAGGCCCCAGCGGAAACGGCTTAGTAAACGTTCCTGAACGCCCTCCAGGTCTTTGGGAGGCTTGTCCGAAGTGAGAATCAATTGTTTGCCGCTTTGGTGCAGGTGGTTGAAGATGGCGAAAAAGGCGTCCTGCGATTTTTCGGCCCGGTTGAAAAACTGTACATCATCAATGATCAGTACATCAACCAATTGGTAAAAGTGGATGAAATCGTTTATGGCATTATTACGGCTATGATCGATAAACTGGTTGATGAATTTCTCGGAACTGACATATAGAACCACTTTATTGTGGTGGGTGCGCCTCACTTCATTGCCTATTGCCTGGGCAAGATGGGTTTTACCGAGCCCTACCCCTCCATAGATCACCAGCGGATTGAAAGAATTGGCTCCCGGTTTTTCCGCGACCGTTTTACCTGCCCGTCTCGCTACCCGGTTGCAGTCACCCTCAATAAATACATCAAATGTATAAACAGGATTCAACTGCGAATCGATCTGCATCTTCTTCAATCCCGGAATTACAAAAGGATTCTTAACCGGATTATTGATGATCAGTGGGAAATCCATTTCGTTATTGGAGATCGTCTTATAACTATGTGCGGGAACATCCATGGTTAACGGTTTGTTTTGCTGATTGCCACTGTCTACCATAATCCGGTATTCAAGTCGCGCATCTTTTCCCAATATTCTACGCAAAGTTTTTGCCAATAAATTCACATAGTGTTCTTCCAGATACTCATAAAAAAACTGACTCGGCACCTGGATAACCAAAACATTCACTTTCAACTCAACCGGATGAATGGGTTCAAACCAGGTTTTATAATGCTGCCATTCAACAATATCTTTTATGATCTCAAGACAATTGGCCCAGACTTTTTCAAAGGTTTTCGGCATTACAAAAAAAACAGTTTAAGGCTGGTAAAAAAAATGTTTTAAGTTAAGTTTTTCAATGGATTTTCGGAGGTGGAATTTTTGCAGGGGGACGAATATCAATATTAATTCGGGAATAAAAAATTTTTTATTAGTTGGTAATTTCAGGTAGCCTTCAGAAGCACAGCAAGACATAAAAACAATTTCTTCAATATTTCAAAAAAAATAAAATAGCTGTTATTAACAGTAGTTTGATTAACCTGTACTTCGACCGTCTGTACTTCGAGGCGGACATCGATAAACCGCCTTCACCCGGTTACAGATAAATAGAGAAGGATCAACAAAACTCAATAAGGATGAAGGTTTAGAAAGGTTGAAAATGGAGAGGCGGAAAATAGGTAGTGATGATTTAGAAAATTTCTCCATATGATTTGGTTGAGGCGCGATTGAAGATACAGATATTTTGACAGCATTTTGTTTTAACCAAAGTTTTTTTAAAAAAAAAATTCAGCCTGATAAAGAGCCTTTGGGGGGCCGTGGAGTAAAGTACGGGGTACCAGTTAGTTCAGAGAAACTACCTGACTAAAAATTACACTGATAATTTTTTTTGAAATATACTTACCATAGTTTTACCATCCACAAAAAAATTTAGTACTTTCTGGTACTCTTCCTTTCCGGATGCAAAAAAAAATTCAGATAAAGGTTCCGGTCATCGATACGGTAAATGAACAACTGATCAGAAGCCTGTTGGCAAAAGAATCCGGTTTTTCTGAAAAAAAAATTACAGGTTTTCATCTTCTGAAAAGATCGCTGGATGCAAGATCCAGGTACCCGCATATCCTGCTAACCGCCTCCGTTTTTATTAATGAACCCTACCAGTCGCGCAAGCTGCTGCAACAGGATCTGCGGGATGTAAAATCAGCTTCCAAATCGGTACTCATTATAGGTTCAGGTCCTGCCGGATTATTTGCAGCACTCAGCCTGATCCGTTCCGGAATCAAACCCATCATTATCGAAAGGGGAAAAGATATCCGGGCGCGGCGCCGCGACCTGGCCCGCCTCAATAAGGAAGGTATCATCAACCCTGAAAGTAATTATTGTTTCGGAGAAGGGGGTGCCGGCACTTATAGTGATGGGAAATTATATACAAGAAGTAACAAAAGAGGTAATATTCAACGTGTCCTTGATCTCTTCGTTCAGTTTGGAGCCGATGAAAATATTCTGTTTGAAGCACATCCCCATATCGGAACCAATAAATTACCGGCTATCATCAGCTCCATGCGTGATTATATCATTGAATGCGGAGGTGAGATTCATTTTAACAGAAAACTCTGCGACTGGACAGAGTCAGGTCAAAAGATCACAGAAATTAAAACGACGGACGGAGAACTCTTTCATGCCAATGCCGTCGTATTGGCCACAGGCCATTCAGCCAGGGATATTTTTCAATTGCTGCATGATAAAAAAAAAGAAATTCATGCCAAACCATTCGCCCTTGGTCTGCGCGTGGAACATCCGCAGGAACTCATCAATTCAATACAATATCATTATATCAGGGCAGAGGGTTCACGGGTTGCCGGACTGCCACCTGCCTCCTATCAGCTCATTCACACAGATAACGACCGCTCTGTATTTTCCTTTTGCATGTGCCCGGGAGGGATCATCGCACCTGCAGCTACCGGGGATGGGGAATTGGTAGTAAATGGATGGTCTCCATCAAAACGAAATAATCCATTTGCAAATTCCGGCATCGTTGTAAACATTCAGGAAAAAGACTGGCAGACTTATAAAAAACAGGGTCCGCTTGCGGCCATGTATTTCCAATCGGCCATAGAGCAAAAAGCTTTTGCGCTGGGTGGAGGTTCATTTAAGGCGCCGGCACAAAGATTGACTGATTTTGCCATGGGAACTATTTCCCGATCCCTGCCTGCCTGTTCCTATACACCGGGACTTACCTCTGTAAATGTTCCGGAAACTTTTCCAAAAGATATTGGTAAAAGCCTTCAGCGGTCTTTCGCCGCATTCGAAAAAAAAATGAAAGGATATTTTACAGAGGAGGCCATTGTTGTTGCGACAGAATCCAGAACTTCGTCACCCGTGCGAATACCGCGCGATGAAGAAACACTGGCGCATCCGCAAATTTATAATCTCTATCCCTGTGGAGAAGGTGCCGGTTACGCGGGGGGTATCATGAGCGCAGCCATGGATGGAGAGCGTGTTGCTGAAAAAATTGCCGAATTTTTTTCATCTAAAAAGTTTATGCATGTCAATGCTTGAAGTGGCTCACCTGAAGAAATATTTTACCACGCAGAAAGCGGTGGATGATATCAGCTTTTCAGTTGAAAAAGGATCCATCTTTGGCCTCCTGGGGCCCAATGGTGCAGGTAAAACAACCCTGATCCGTATGATCACGGGTATTTTTTTTCCCGATGAGGGCAGTATCTCTTTCAATGGAAAAAAATTTAATGCAGACGAGGATTCAGCCCTGATCGGTTATATGCCCGAAGAAAGGGGTCTGTATAAAAAAATGAAAATCGGAGAGCAGGCCCTGTACCTGGCACGATTGAAAGGACTTTCATCCTCCGACGCACTGAATCAGGCAAAGGACTGGTTCACCCGTTTTGAAATGCAGTCCTGGTGGAATAAAAAGATTGAAGATCTGAGCAAGGGAATGGCACAAAAACTTCAGTTTGTTACCACGGTTTTACACCGGCCCGAACTGATCATTCTGGATGAACCTTTTAGTGGCCTGGATCCTGTAAATGCCAATCTGATCAAGGATGAAATATTCCGCCTCGCTTCAAACGGAGCATCCATTATTTTCAGCACACACCGAATGGAACAGGTGGAGGAGATCTGCGATCATATTATTCTGATCAACAAAGGAAAGAAAATCCTGGACGGAACTGTCAACCATGTGAAACAGGAATTTAAGGAAAACCTTTTCCGGATCTCAGTCAGTCCGCTTCCGTCATTTTTACCAGATGCACTTTTTGATGTGCTCATAAAAAATGAAGATAGCCTTACGATGCGCATCCAGGAGGGTCATACGCCCAATGATGTATTGAGGTATTTTATCGATCAGCACTCGAATATCTCATCTTTCACTGAATTACTCCCATCCTTAAACGAAATCTTTATCAAGTTGGTGGAAGGTACTTCGTTATCCCGCCAGTTTCAGCCAGTTCAAGCATAGTATATGAATAAGATCGGTTTGATTATCCGTCGTGAATATTTTACCAGAATCAGGAATAAGACTTTCCTGCTGTCTACCTTCTTATTACCCGTGCTCATTGTGATGGTCATTGCAGGTACCGTTTACCTGGGTATAAAAGGCAGAACCAATCACCGTATCGCGGTGGCGGATCAGAATGGATACTTCAAAGATTATTTGAAAAGTGATTCAGCGATTTTCTTTGATTTTTCGCCATCCGTTGATACGCTCAACTATGCTGAACACAATTGCAGTGCTGTATTGATTATCCCGGAACTGAAAGAAGGTGAGAAGACCATTTACCGTTTGAAATATAAAAAACAACTGGGCCTTGCCAATATCGACGACCTGGAAAAAAGGGTTAATGCGGCGATAACTGACCATCTCATCTTTACAAAAACCAATATCACTCGCAGTCACCTTGATTCGATTCGCGCTTCTTCTGATATTGCTGAACTGCAGACTTTTTCCGATGAAGGGAAAAAATCACAGGCTTCCAGTCAGGGTCTTTCCTATGCGATCGGCTGGGCATGCGGTTTTTTGATTTACCTGCTTACTTTTATTTACGGCGCCATGGTAATGCGCGGCGTAATGGAAGAAAAAACAAGCCGCGTGGCGGAAGTGATTGTAAGTTCTGTGAAGCCATTCCCCCTGATGCTTGGAAAAATCATCGGGATCGGGGCCGTTGGATTAACACAGTTCCTATTGTGGGTCGGACTGATTGCCATATTGATCCTGGTTGCCCAGGCTTTTATTCCGCAGGAATTAATGCAGGAAGTGAATAATATGCAAAAAGTGAATGCCATGGGCAGCGCGCAAATGGCACAGGGCACGGAGGCGGCGAAACAAATATTCGCATTCAAACAATCCCTTCAGACTGCAAACTGGACGCTTATCATCGGAAGTTTTGTATTCTATTTTATAGGGGGGTACTTATTCTATTCATCCTTATTTGCAGCGGTTGGTTCTGTAGTAAATGAAGATCCGCAGGAAGCACAGTCACTTCTGTTGCCCATTAGTATGCCGATCGTTTTTTCATTTATCATCATGTCCATCGCAGTCCAGGATCCCGGCGGTTCGCTGGCTTTGTGGGCCAGTCTGATACCTTTCAGTTCGCCGATCGTGATGATGGCCCGTATTCCTTATGGCGTACCGACCACCGTTCCCTACTGGCAATTATTGTTGAGCATGACCTTGCTGGCAGGAGGATTTTTATTTACGACATGGATGGCAGGCAGGATCTACAGAACCGGAATTCTCCTCTACGGAAAAAAACCTACCTGGAAGACGATGTGGAAGTGGGCGTTTCATAATGGTTAATTGATAATTGTCAATTGTCAATTATTTTCTCCATCAATTAGCAATTAACAATTAACAATTGACAATTGAATTACGGTTTTATTCTTACTGGTGGTGTGCTGACAGATGCGCTGGAAAAATAGTAAACTCTTTTATGGGACAATGGAAGGATGGCCTCATTCTGCGTACCGCGCGCAATGGTAATCCCTATATATGCATTTTGTGGAAAGGCACTCAGGTGAGAGTAGGAAAGATAATATCTGCCGTTGTCCGGTACCGTAATATTTACCGTTGAAATTTTTTCGGGCATGGTAGAATCCGCTTTTCTGCTGAGGGCACTGTAATAAAAAAGTTGAATCACAACATTCCCCCAGGTATTATCCGGATCAGGAACCCATTGCAATGCAAGTCCACGAGTCATTGAAACAGTGTCAGGATAATCTTCCAGGCTGGGTGAAAGCTGTTTTGGCAGATAGACGGTACTGCTGACGGTATCCGCTTCATCAATACCATTAATGGAAACCAAAATCTTAGTTCCGAACAGCTGACTGCTCTTGCTGAACTGATCTGATCCGTAATTATAATTATACATTGAGTCCTGGCCCGGCTGAATGATCTGATCATTTACGGACAGTGCCCGTACAAATGTGATTTGGTTATTATTACTATCGATAAAAGCAGCACTCACTCCAACGTGTAATTCTTCGCTGTCGCGTTTGCTGAGTACCTGGCTGGCATTAATCAAAACATAATTGTAGACCGCACTGTTTTGTGTACCGAACCAGGTCCATTGATTAACCGGATTTGAAGCGTCTTTGTGGCAGGAAATCAAACATCCTGCACCAAAAAGAAGCAGCAAACGTTTGTGCATGCCTTGGGCTTGTAGATGTAACCTAAATATAGTTTTTTATGAAGAATTAAAAAAAACAAACTATCCCCCATCCTTACCTTTAGCCAGATGGAATTCACCAATGCGATTACTAATTTGTTCGGAATACGCTATCCCATTATTCAGGCTGGAATGGTCTGGACCAGCGGCTGGCGGCTGGCATCAGCCGTTAGTAATGCAGGAGGACTTGGCCTGATCGGAAGCGGCAGCATGTATCCTGACCTGCTCAGGGAACACATCAGGAAGTGCAGGAAGGCTACGACTCACCCCTTAGGGGTGAATATTCCGCTTATGTATCCGGATGTGCACAGGCATATCGACATTGTAATAGAAGAAAAGATTCCCATAGTCTTCACTTCAGCTGGTAACCCTGATACATGGACCGGCGTCTTAAAAGAAAAGGGCATCAAAGTGGTACATGTCGTAAGCAGTAGTCGTTTTGCCCGTAAGGCTGCTGAAGCAGGTTGCGATGCAGTGGTTGCGGAAGGATTCGAAGCAGGTGGCCACAACGGACGCGAAGAAACCACGTCGATGGTGTTGATCCCGGCCGTAGTGGATGCCGTTCAGATTCCGGTGATTGCAGCAGGCGGCATTGCCACCGGCCGGCAAATGTTTGCTGCGATGTCCCTCGGTGCGTCTGCTGTTCAGATCGGTACCCGTTTTGTTATGAGCCAGGAGGCTTCTTCACATCCGGATTTTAAAAATTATATTCTGAAAGCCGGAGAGGGCGATACGAAGCTTACGATGAAATCTTTAATGCCGGTAAGGCTTTTAAAGAACCCGTTTTTCAATCTGGTGGAAGCTGCCGAACAAGCCGGCGCTTCAAAAGAAAGTCTTCAAATACTACTTGGAAAAGGAAGGGCAAAAAAGGGCATGCTCGAAGGAGATTTGAATGAAGGCGAATTGGAAATTGGACAGGTAAGTGCCCTGATCCGGGACATCCTGCCGGCAGCTGACATTATAGAAAATTTATGGTTTGAATTTAGGAAAAGCTGGGCCGAACCTTTACCTTGTAAACTGCAATAACATGAAAATCTCTTTATACCTTCTTTTTTTCGCATTCACCTCTGTGGTTTCATGCGGGCTTTATGCCAGCGATGGAACAACGGATCCTTGTTTAATTAAGGGACAGGTTCTGGATGCAGTTACAAAGAAACCCGTTTCAGGAGTAATCGTTTCAGCCGTTGTTCCGGGTGATCCTTCTTACAAAGAAGTTATTACGGATGTGGATGGATATTATTATTTTAAACAACTACCGGCCTGTCACGTGAACCTTCGTTTCGAGAAAAAAGGTTATCAGAAATACAAATACCAGGAAGTAATAGAGATTCAGGAAAAGAAAACTGTCAAAGTGAATGTTGAAGTTTCTCCGGATGCAGGTTCGGATTTACTCCCCGATGATTCGGAATATCCCCTCTTGCGCATATTGGGAATGAAATAGTTCTTCAGGCTAAGGCCTAAGGCTAATGCTATTTAGATTTGCAAATTATCATTTCCAAATTTCGCTTTCCCATTACCATATTTCCCACTCTTCCGCATTCGCCACATTATGAAATCAGGCTGCACTATCAAAAATTCAATCATAGGACCCAATGTTGCGATCGGTGAAAAAACCAATATCAACTATTCAATATTGAAAGATTCCATTATCGGGTCATTCG
>JABDFX010000115.1 GCA_013286315.1 Bacteroidota bacterium
CGTTCCATTTTTAAGATAGTCTACCCGGGCTATACGATCACTTTGGAAACGAAAACTTTGCAGATCCAGCCATCTCCATTGATTTCCGCCGGGAAATACCGGTATATCGTCACTATTATATTCAAAATTGGTTCCGGAATAAAATGAAGGATTACCCATAAAAATTGCATTATCCCAACGGCTGTTTTGCAAGACCACCACATGAATTTGTTGAAAAGGATTTGAGATAGGAAGGGCTTTGCTATTTATTGTAAATTGAAGTTTTTGATAAGCATAGGTCAATTGTGGATTCATCGGAGGAAGTATTTGCGCTGAAATAGATACCGCATTTTGTACGACAAGCAATCGTCTGGTGAATGCAAGTTTAGACGTATCATTATCCATATACACTTTAAGGAGGTAATTGCCTGATAGGGTAATACGGGAATTATTTTCCGGCAGTGATATATGATAGTGTGTATAACGAATCAGTGCAACCGAAGAATAACGATATTCAGTTATCTGATTTTGTGCAAATCCGCGGATATAGTCAAAAGTGCTGATTTGTACGGGTGTCCAGTCTGCATTACAGAGCTCGTAAGTGTAATAGTACGTTTTGACATCTGCGTCCATATCATCGAAAACAAGTTCCAGTTTTTCACTTCCATTCAGGGTAATAACGGGATAGGCGAACTGGTTGCCCTTTATGTATAATTTGGCAGAAGCAATATTGGGCGTATAGATCGAGTCCGGTATTTGTGCTTTCAGATCCGAACCGATACAGATGAGGATGAATATTATCAGGTATTTCATATGCTCTTACAAATGCAATGATAGTTCAATTCCCTAAAAAACTTTTCTGACAGCCCCGCGAAGTCTATTTTTGAGTGTTAAAATTCCCCGATTGAACTTTTCCCGTTTTATTGCAAAGCGTATTGCATTCAACAGTCAGCATTCCTTTTCGAGGTTTATCATCCGTCTTGCCATGGCAGCCACGGCTATCAGCGTAATGGCGATGATTCTGACTATCGCTTTTGCTATCGGATTCAAGTACGCGATCGCCGAAAAAATGTTTGGGTTTTCTGGTCATATACGGGTTACTCATTATAATGCGGAAAAAACAGATTCTTCTGCAGAAAAACCGGCAACCGGGAATGATTCCGTTCTGTCCATGTTGAAAAAGGATCTTTCCGTAACCTATGTATCTGCGTTCGCTACCAAGGACGCTATTCTCAAGGGTCCGGAAAGTTTTGAAGGTCTGAAATTAAAGGGTGTGGACCAGGGATATGCATTTGATCATTTGAAGGAATTCCTCAAATCAGGCGGCTGGATTCATTTTCCGGACAGCGGATATAGCAACGAAATCAATCTCTCTGCCTACACGGCCAATCAGTTAAAATTGAAAACCGGTGATAAACTGTTCGCTTATTTTATCCAGCCCGATGGAAGCAAACGTGTGCGGCCCCTGGTGGTAGCTGGAATTTTTAAAACCGGCATCGAGAATTACGACAGGGTAAATGCTTTAGTAGATCTCAGGCTGATCCGGCGTCTCAACAACTGGTCAGCAAATGAAATTGGAGGTTATGAGATTTTTATTAAAGACTACGAACAGGCTGATTCCGTAAGCAACCGCATATATGATAAACTTCCGCATCTGTGGGATAGCCATTCCATCACAGAAATTTACAGAAGTATATTCGATTGGCTTAACCTACAGGATACGACCATTATCATTGTAATCGTGATGATGGTGCTGGTTGCTATTCTGAACCTCGTAACCTGTCTGATTATCTTATTACTCGAAAGAACCCACATGATCGGATTGTTAAAATCAATGGGATCAAGGGACAGGAATATTCAACAGGTATTTCTCTATCACGGTGCGTTGATAACATTTGGAGGCATTCTGCTGGGAGATTTTCTCGGCTTGCTGATTTGTTGGCTTCAGGACCGGTACGGATTTATCACATTACCGGAAGACTCTTATTTCATTGCCACCGCCGCGGTCAGGATCAACTGGCAGCAGGTTTGTTGGGTCAATCTGGGAACATTTATCGTCTGTTTCGTGGTTTTACTGATTCCCAGTTTTTTCATAATAAAGCGACTTAGCCCTGTTAAAGCCATATCCTTTAACTGACCGGCTCCAAATAAGATAATAAAATACCCGTCGCAACGGCAACATTCAGAGACTCAGCTCCTCCTTTACCTGGAATTCGAATTCTCTTGGCTGCCAGAGACTGCAACACCGGACTGATCCCTTTTGATTCATTTCCCATCAGCAAAAGTGCGTCAGTTACCCGGATTTTCTCATGCAGATCCTCCCCATCCAAAGAACTTGCAAAAACGGGTATTCCGGGATTCAGTCTGATATATTCTGTCAGGTCAGCATAAATGACTTCAACACGGATGATGCTTCCCATGGCGGATTGTACCACTTTCTGATTAAATACATCCGCGGTTTCAGGACTGCATATCACACGTTTTAATCCGAACCAATCTGCTGTTCGAATGATCGTACCGAGATTCCCGGGATCCTGTATGGAATCCAGCAAAAGTATCAGGCCTTTTGTCTTTATATTCTGATCGAAAACCGGCTTTGTGAATATCGCCAGTACCTGATTCGGTGATCCATTGAATGAAATTCTTTCCAACTCTTTTTCGTCTATTTGGAAGAACAATTTTTCTTTGCCTTTTACAGCTCTTTCCTGTGCTGTCAACCAACTCTCGGTTGCGAAGCATTGTACCAGCTGAAGAATATCCGACTCCAACAGTTCATTAACAATCTTCGGCCCTTCTGCAACAAAGACCCCGTCTGCATCGCGGAATTTTTTATGGCCTAAGTTTTGGATATATTTGACCTGCGATTTTACAAGCATGGATTCCCCGTTTTAATAATATGTCATATTGCCGGCAAGTTACATCATCACTGGTCAGACCTGCAATCGTTCCGGCGATTCTCATTTTCGCCTTCTTTTCCTGCCGAGTTCCAGTTGATTTCCAACGGGGCAAACCTTTTGTTTACAGAACGACCATCAGAGTAGAAGGCAACATCAAAGGTGATGAAAAGCAAGATCTGGAGGCCCGACTTCAAAATCAATTGGACGATAGTTTGCAGACAAAAACAGTCACGGCATTTTTCTACGGCTGGCATTTCATTTACAAGAAACTGGCTAACCCGCCTGTATTTGATACAGCTAATCTGGGTCGTTCCATCTATTTCATGAACAGCCTGCTGAATTCAAATGGTTATTACTCCCCTCAAATAAAAGATACTGTCATCATAAAGACGATGGACAAAAATGACAGATTAAAAGAGCAAAGAGTAACGATTCAATTTTTTGTAAACCCTGGAAAGCAAATGGTTTTCGATTCCGTAGGCTTCAGTCTTACAACGCCTGAATTTCAACAGATCGCTATGGAATCCAGAAACCAATCCTTAATAAAAGTTGGCCAGCCTTATTCAAAACAATTGCTGACGAGTGAAGTAAACAGACTGGTTGACAGTTTTCGAAATAACGGATATTTCCGGTTTACAAAGGAAGATCTGTATGTGGAACATGACACCGTGTTTTCGGCTTTGATAGATCCGTCCCTCGATCCGATTGAACAAGCTGAATTGCTGGAAAAATTAAAACAGAAAAAAGAAAATCCTACTGTTACCGTAGTGGTGAGGCAGAGACCCACACGCGATTCAACCCACCTGACAAAATATTATATCGGACAGACAACAGTATATCCCGATTTGACGGCAGGAATAGATACGATTGCCTTTCATTCTGATACAACGATTATTAATCGGATTAAATTCATCAGTCAGACAAATAAATTTAAACTGCCGTTCATAGCAAACAACATTTTTCTTTTGCCGGGCGGATTATACAAACAACAATTATACTTCCGAACCTCTAACCGACTGAGTCAGCTTCCTGCCTGGCAGTATAATAACATTGAATTTCAGCGTTCCCCCTACAGTGACAGTTTGCTGGACATGACAATTCGAATGTACCTGGCGAAAAAACAAAAAATTTCTGTATCCCTGGAAACAAGTTTTAACACAAACGATATCGTAACTACTTCGAATGTGTTTGGGACCAGCCTGATCCTGTCATTACAAAACAGAAATGCTTTTAAACAATCTATACTTACAAATACAAGTTTATCCGGCGGTGTGGAAATAGGCTCAAATACTATCCAAAACTCAGACGGCAGTTATTCGCATCCCATTGGCGTACAGACAATCCTGGCGGCCTTATCCCACACGGTTGCGATTCCACGCATTATTGATATCATACCCTTTGTACACTTTCCGGCAAACCTGGAGCAAAAGGGTTTCAATACGCAGACCCTGATCAATGTGAATGCGAACTATACAAGGCGTATTGATTTTTTCACCATGGTGAGTGTGAACGGATCGTTTGGTTACCAATGGTCGAAAACCACCATACATTCAAAAAAAGACAAGAGTTTTGCAGTCACTAAAAGTTATCTCTGGAAGCCGATCAATATAGAAAATACAACGCTTCCCTATACCACCGACAGCTTCAAGAACTATCTCGATAGCAATCCTGCATTTAAACTTTCATTTCGGCCTGGTTTAGTGATCGGGCAGACATTTGCTTATAATATTGTACGGGCGAAGGGAAATAAAATAAATTATTTCCTGGTTGATTTTGAACAAAGTGGCGCTCTGCTTGGATTATTAACAAATCTTGACAAAGGTCCATTGTTGCGTTATATAAAAGGCGAAATTGAATTCCGGCACAATATAGATTATGGTAAAAATCAATTGGTGTTCAGGGCTTATGGAGGGGCCGGATATGCGTATGGATTAGCAGACACGACATATGAACACACGTTGCCTTTCTTTAAGGCGTTTTATGCCGGTGGGCCAAACAGTATGCGCGCCTGGCAGGTGAGAAATCTCGGACTGGGCTCATCCAAGTATTACAGTAACGCCTCAATAGTCAATGATAATCTCCGGTTCGGGGATATTAAACTGGAATTCAATGCGGAATATCGTTTCCTGTTGGGAACTCTGTTTGGCATCAAATTCAAAAGTGCTCTGTTTACTGATATTGGAAATATCTGGAACTGGAAGCCGATCGACACTACGGCGGCTGCAACAGGCAGCGATTTTCATTTGAATTCATTTTACAAAGAACTTGCTTATGGCGCAGGAACCGGCCTTCGGCTTGATTTTAATTATTTTTTGATACGTCTGGACTGGTCTTACCGCATACACGATCCACAGGCCCTTGTAGGTTCAGATAAATGGTTTTATGATTTGAAATTAGGAAGCGGACAGTTACAATTGGGAATCAATTATCCGTTCTGATAATTTCCAAAGCGTCCGGATCGATCGCATCTTTCAGAAAATATTCACCAATTCTCGTACGGCATAGCGAGCTGAGATAAGCACCGCAACCAAGATATCCCCCAATATCGTTTGCCAGACTTCGTATATACGTGCCAGTAGTGCAGACTACACGAAAAGATACCAGGGGCAATTGCCCTATTACCATTTCAAATACACTAACTGTTACTTTCCTGCCATCCAGAACAACGGCCCTTCCCTGTCTCGCAAGGTCATAAGATCGCTCACCGTTCTTCTTAATGGCGGAATAAACCGGAGGTATCTGTATGATATTTCCTGTAAATTTCTTAGCTGCCTCTTTCAGGTCAGCGGGAGTCAGACTTGAAAAATCTTTTTGGTTCCCGGGCGTCGTTTCCAGGTCGTAGGAGGGAGTGGTGGCGCCTAAAGTAATGGTACCTGTATACTCCTTTTCCTTCGCCATGTATTCATTGATCTTCTTAGTGAATTTCCCGGTACACAGTATCAGTAATCCTGTTGCCAATGGGTCTAGCGTACCCGCATGGCCCACTTTTGCATGCACCCGGTTTCTTATTTTCTTTACAACATCAGCCGAAGTCCAGCCCAAAGGTTTATTAACCAATATCACACGTCCTTCCTCAAATGGATTCATTATTTTAAATTTATCGCATATTAACCGCCAAATCAGATTTCCCTTCTTGCTTTTATCTGAAGATATTTATTCACCACATCCACACTCAATTTTTCAGGCGCCGTTAGTAAAGCCGTAATTCCATACTGCTGAAGTTCCTTTATAATCAGCTTTTTCTCCAGGATAAATTTTTCTGCAATCACTTTCTCATACAGTCTCTCAACATTCAATGCCTGGCCTGAGGCGAGCGTCTGAATGGACGTATTTTCAAAAAAAACAACCAGCAGCAAATGCTTTTGCGAAATACTTCGCAAATAAGGTAGCTGCCTGTTCAAGGCAGTTATCGATTCAAAATTAGTAAATAGGATAAGCAGGCTGCGTTGGGTGACATTTGTTTTAATTAGCTTATGCAGAAAGGCAAAATCGGATTCCAGGAATTTCGTGTTTAGATTATATAACGTCTGGACAATACTGGCCATCTGCGTAGACCGGTGATTTGCGGGAAGGAAATTACCCGTTTTATCTCCAAAACTGATAATACCCGCCCTGTCCTGACGGGTGATGGCCACCGAACTCATCGCCAGCGTGGCGTTCACAGCATAATCCAGCAAACTCAGGCCATCAAATGCCATCTTCATCGTTCGGCCCTTATCTATAACGCAGTATATCGGCTGGCTTTTTTCATCCGTGTACATGTTTATCATGAGTTGGCCACCGGTTCGTCCTGTCGCTTTCCAATTAATACCCCGGATATCATCACCGCTTACATATTCACGTATTTGTTCAAACTCCAGGCTGTGGCCGGTTTTTCTGACCTGCTTGTAACCGATATTGCCCGGTTCAGTAATATGCGCCATAAATTCAAATTGTCGCAGGAGTAGAAACGACGGGAAGACCTTTACAGATTTTTTAGCTGGAAAGGTTCTGCGTCGGATCATTAATTGCAACGGTGTTTTGATATAAATGTATAAATCACCAAAAAAATATTCACCCCTTTCCTTCGGATATATCACATATTGAAGTAGGGTCTTCTCCTCAGGTTCGAGTACGGAATTCATTTTGAAATCCCTGATCTGCCAGGGTTCGGGAAATTCATCCAATAAAAGAAGCCGGGCTCTGAAGGGATAGTGATTCACAATCTTCCAGTAAACGGTATTACCATCTCCGTTACTCAGCCTTTCAGGCAATATACGTTCAACTGAAACGGGATTGCTTTTAGTATATAAAACCAACCAGTCAAGAAATAGAAGGCATGCCAATAATCCCAGCGCCATCAGGGCGATATTAAAAAGAAATGGAATCAGGTAAGAAAGGGCAAACAAAAAAATGACAACTGCCATCGACCGGTAAAACCGTTTTCCCAAAAAAATAGATAAGTAGAGCTGTTTCAATATTCCCATACTATCTTGGAATTTCCGATGATTGAATGATTTGTTTGATCACGTCATCCGTGGTTCCGCCTTCCATCTCCTTTTCGGGAGAGAGTACCAGACGGTGACGAAGAACTGCGGGCATAACAAATAATATATCTTCCGGAAGCACAAAATCCCTTCCATTCATCGCGGCAATCGCTTTGGAAGACTGTAAAATGCCAATAGAAGCCCGTGGAGAAGCACCCAGATAAATGGATTTATTCTGCCTGGTAGAGGCAACTACCGAAACAATATAGCGGATCAATTTCTCCTCTACATGAATTTTACTCACCAATTGGCGGAGATCCGTGATTACCAGAGCATTTAATACCGGATGAACTTCATCACTGATCATGGCACCTCCATGCACATGATGTTTGTTGACAACAATGATTTCATCCGTTTCGCTGGGATAGTCCACTTTTATTTTAAAAAGGAATCGGTCAAGCTGGGCCTCCGGTAAATGATACGTTCCCTCCTGTTCAATTGGATTTTGTGTAGCCACCACCAAAAAGGGTTGTTGCATCTTCATGGTTTGTCCATCTACCGTAATTTGCCTTTCTTCCATCACTTCGAAAAGCGCAGCCTGTGTTTTTGCCGGCGCCCGATTG
>JABDFX010000116.1 GCA_013286315.1 Bacteroidota bacterium
AGAAGTTCATGAAGCCGTTTTCGAATTGTTTTTTAATCTGGATGCAACTGAAGCACAGCTTGATTTCCCGACGTTCTATGGTTCGGGAAAGAACGGCTGGTTTAATGATTCTATCACGCCGACAAAGGATATATTTCCATTGTTGGATGGAATTCTGAAGTATGTTCCGGCACCGGTCGTAGACGAAGGTCCTACACAGATGCAGATCACATCCCTTGACTATTCATCTTTTCTGGGAAGAATTGCCGTGGGAAAAGTTGCGCGAGGAACGATCAGGGAAGGACAGAATATCGTGCTGATGCAGGCTGATGGCTCAATTAAAAAATCCAGGGTTAAAGAATTGTATGTATTCGAATCCCTGGGTAAAAAGAAAACAACAGAAGTATTTTGTGGTGATATATGTGCGGTTGTAGGATTGGATAATTTCAATATCGGGGATACAATTTGTGATCCTGAAGCGCCGGAAGCTTTGCCGCTGATCAGTGTGGATGAACCTACCATGAGTATGATGTTCGGGATAAACAACTCTCCTTTCTTCGGGAAGGATGGCAAGTTTGTAACCTCACGTCATCTCCGGGATCGTCTGATAAAAGAAACAGAAAAAAATCTTGCGTTACGCGTTGAAGATACCGGAAGCGCCGATAGTTTTCTGGTTTTTGGCCGGGGTATTCTCCATCTGGGAATTCTGATCGAAACTATGAGAAGAGAAGGTTATGAGTTGACAGTTGGCCAGCCGCAGGTTATAGTAAAAGAAATCGGCGGGAAAAAATCAGAGCCGTTTGAAATACTCGTAGTAGATGTTCCGGACGCTTTTAGTGGAAAAGTGATTGATATGGTTACCCGTCGCAAAGGTGAACTGTTAGTGATGGAAACCAAGGGTGATATGCAACACCTGGAATTTGAGATTCCATCCCGCGGATTGATAGGCCTTCGTTCAAGTATGCTTACCAATACGGCAGGTGAAGCAGTGATGGCACACCGTTTCCTGGAATATAAACCCTGGAAGGGCCCGATTCCCGCCAGAAGTAACGGCGTTTTAATAGCAAAAAACCAGGCGACAACCACAGCTTATTCGATTGATAAGCTTCAGGATCGCGGATCGTTTTTTGTGGATCCGGGAGAAGAAGTTTATGTCGGCCAGATTATCGCTGAACATATTAAGCCGGGAGACCTGATCGTAAACGCTACAGAAGGTAAGCAGCTGACCAACATGCGCGCCAGCGGAAGTGATGATTCCGTTAGGATCATTCCGAAGATTCAGATGACCCTTGAAGAATGTATGGAGTATATTCAACAGGACGAATGTATTGAAGTGACCCCGAAAATTATCCGCCTTCGCAAAACCATCCTAGACGAGGATACCCGGAAGAAATTCCAAAAGATGCTGAAGACGGAGGAAGTCTCTTAAGCCCAAAGCCTAAAGGCTGAAACTTTTCTGATTCATTTTTAACATCTCAAGAGATATTAAGGAGCATTGAACAGCTTAGACTGTACAATCGCTCTTTTTTCATTACAAGGAACATTCAATACTACTGGCCTTTATAAGTTTTAGGCTGTAGGCTTTGGGCTTTAGGCTTACAAAACGTATTTTTGCAGAAATCAGTGGTTATGAAAAAAATAGCTGGTTTATGGGTGCTGATCATAATCTTCAGCCTGAGCTCACCGAAAAGCTATTCACAGTGTTCTATTTGTACACGGTCTGTACAGCAAATGGGTGAGAGGCCGGGTAAGGTATTTAATGCCGGTATACTTTATCTTGCATTTACGCCGCTGGCCATTGGGGGAATTTTGGGATATAAGTGGTGGAGGCAGAACCGGTAATCATTCCATCCGCAAAACATGCATGATCAGAATTTTTTGATCCGGGAATCCAGATCTGTCACATTAAATAAGCCCGTTTTTTCCGTTTTTATTCCAACCTGGAATAATTTATCATACTTGAAGTTATGTATCGATGGATTAAGGAAACATTCCACATTACCACTCGAGATCATCGTGCATATTAATGAGGGAACAGATGGAACCGCGGCATGGGTGAAGTCACAAACAGATTTGAATTTTACTTTTTCACAGGAAAATATTGGCGTTTGTTATGCATTGAATCAATGCCGGACTCTCGCCCAAGGAGATTACTTTTTATATCTCAATGACGACATGTATGTATGTCCGGGATGGGATCAGTATTTATTCAATGAAATAAAAGCCATTGGTCACGATGCTTTTTTTTTATCGGCAACAGCAATCGAACCGGTCAACACGGATAATAATTGTGTAATTGTTCTGAATTTCGGAACGGATCCGGATTCTTTCCGGCAGGAAAATTTGTTAAAAGAATTTCGGGATCCGGTAAAGAAGGACTGGCAGGGATCCACCTGGCCTCCAAATGTTGTGCACAAAAAGACCTGGGATCTGGTAGGCGGATATAGCATAGAATATTCACCCGGACTTTATTCTGATCCGGATTTCTCAATGAAACTCTGGAAAGCGGGAATACGTCTTTTTAAGGGAGTTGGTAATAGCCGGGTATATCACTTTGGCGGGAAGTCCACAAAGCGTATCGTAATTAATAAAGGCTATTATACTTTCATTTCCAAATGGGGTATGACCTCCGGAACATTTACAAAAAAAATACTGCGAAGCGGTGAACCCTTCGATGGCATACTGAACGAACCTGTTTTTTCATTTTCCGTAAAGGCTAAAAATTGGTTCAAGAGATTACTGACTTTTCTGAAGACCTGATTCCTCCGCTACAGACTTAGCAAAACGATAGATATTGAAATCCGGATCTTTTGCGGCCTGCTCCAATGAATGGTATAGTTTGTTATTATCCAGGTCCCGCATACGGTAACTGGAAATGAGCTGCCAGGCTTTTTGGGTAAGCAATTTCAATGAACGGCCAGGTGAAACCTTGTTCGTAATCTCCATCACTGCCTTGTACAATTCGGCAATACCTTTTTCTTCCGTTGCAATGGTTTGAATAAATTTTATTTCATCCGTTTGCTTGGTCGTTTGATAATGGATAGAAGATTTTAGCGAGGTTAAGAATTGGTCTGCACCCGGCCTGTCGGATTTATTAACGACAAAAATATCGCCGATCTCCATAATGCCGGATTTCATGGTTTGAATATCATCTCCCGACTCAGGAACGAGCACGAGTACCACCTGATCGGCCAAACGGCTTATATCCACTTCTGTTTGACCCACACCAACGGTTTCAATCAGGATATAGTCAAAACCCGCATGTGCCAGGAGATCCGTAATCTGAAAAATGCGGGGATTCAGACCACCCATAGTGCCGCGACTTGCCAGCGACCGTATAAATACCAATGGATTGTTATACCACCGATTCATCCGGATTCGGTCTCCCAATATAGCACCTGAATGGAAGGAAGAAGAAGGGTCAATGCACAGGACTGCCAGCTTCTTCCCGTCCCCTGTGAATTGTTTGATCAGCGCATCAGTAATGGTAGATTTCCCTACCCCCGGAGGTCCTGTGATGCCTATTAAAGGCACATGTGTATGCTGTAGACTTTTCAATAATTCCTCTGCCCCTGGACCAGAATTTTCGACGAGGGAAATGGCCCGGGCAACCACATGAAAATCGCCATTCTTAAGCACTTCAGCTTTAATCGAAAGCTTTTGATCCGGGGTGACTGGCATTCATCAAAAATAAGTTAAAATGAAAGATGCTCATTCGCCAGGATGCCAAAAGAAATTTTCAAATAAAGCGGATTCTGCGGTTAAATTTGTCGGCTGATTAAATGAAGTATCTGAAAACCGATCATCCATGACGAATTTCATTCCAATATTCCCGTTAAACGCTGTTGTATATCCGGGAGAAATACTGAACCTGCATATTTTTGAACCACGGTATAAAGAATTAGTCAAAGAATGCTTTGAAAATAAAAAGCCATTTGGAATTCCGGCTGTGATCAATGGACAAGTGGCTGAATATGGGACACTGGTGACCATCCGGGAGATTGCCCAGGAATACGATAATGGTGAGATGGATATTATAACGAACGGTACGATTGTATTCAGGATTTTGGAGATCATTAAAAAAATTCCAGATAAACTCTATAGCGGTGCCATTGTAAAT
This sequence comes from Bacteroidota bacterium, assembly GCA_013286315.1. Classification (GTDB taxonomy): domain Bacteria; phylum Bacteroidota; class Bacteroidia; order Chitinophagales; family Chitinophagaceae; genus Puia. The sequence continues at coordinate 4,100 of JABDFX010000116.1, forward strand.
TATCCGGAAAACGCTGAAGTGTATCATAGAAAGGAGCTCATGCAGGTTGTGATTAAAGCATTACGCGAACTTCACAGGATTCTGAATATCAGTAAAGACTTCCGGAAACCGGATGAAGAATTAAATGCATACGACCTGGCCCATCATGCAGGTTTATCTATTGAGGAAGAATATGAAATGCTGGCACTATTCCGGGAAGAGCAACGGCAGGAATATCTAAAAAGACATTTAGGCAAAGTATTACCGGTGGTTGTCGAAATGGAAGTTTTAAAAGGACGGATAATGCTAAATGGTCATTTTAAAAATTTATCTTCCTTCAGATTTGAATAAGATTGCCTTCATGTAGCGAACAGATTTTTATCATGTCCACAACGCTTTGCCTGGATTTAGGAAATACGAGATTAAAATGGGCCTTTTTTTACAATGGGGAACTAAGGCACGGTGGTGTATTGCGGGAGGATGGCGTAGATGACCTAAGGGAATGTATTGAAATGTACAAACCTGAGAAAAGTATTCTTTCATCCGTTGTGGAACATTCATCCATGTTGGAGGACATACTCGGAGCGAATACTCGTTTTCACAAGCTGGATCATCATTCGCGTGTTCCCATTACAACATCTGTCGGAAAACCTGAAGCCATTGGGGCCGACAGGCTTGCGCTTGTTGTAGGTGCTTCGCATTATTTTCCGGAAAATAATAATCTCGTGATCGGTTTGGGTTCCGCAGTTACTTACAATTATGTCAACCGGTTTCATCAATTCATCGGAGGGAGTATTTCTCCTGGAATGGAAATGCGATTTAAAGCCCTTGAATTATTTACGTCGAAACTGCCTTTGGTTCAACCACACTGGAATTTCCCATTGCTGGGGTATGACACCAAAACGAATATTCAATCGGGCGTCATATTTGGAATGGCGAAGGAAATCGATGGTATAATAGAAGCTTATGAGGATCGATATGAAAACCTGCATATAGTGATGACAGGCGGGGATGCTCATTATTTCATGCCATACCTGAAGAAAAAAATTACTGAAGACCCGGATCTACTTTTCAAAGGCCTTTATACAATCAGTGAATATAATTTTTCAAATTGAAATCTTTGCCTAAATATAGAAGCCGGATATTTTTCTTATTCCTTTGTTTTTATTTTACTTCCTGTGAAAACAACGTAAAGGATCTTCCTAACTACCGGCAAAAACAGGTCAGCGTCGACGAAGGGAAGAAAATTACCGCATACATGAGTGAAAATGCCAAGGTAAAGGCAAAGTTAACGGCTCCCTATATGCGTCAAAGTGAAGCAGACACACCATACGTTGAATTTCCAAATACTTTACATGTAGATTTTTATAACGACTCTCTGAAAATTGAGAGCATAATGAATGCACGATACGGGAAATGGCGACAGCAGGATGGTAAAGTCTACTTGCGGGACAGTGTGGTGGTCATGAATATCTTAAAAGGAGATACGCTTTATTGCAAAGAACTTTGGTGGGATCAAAAGTTAGAAAAATTTTATACCGATAAACCCGTGCAGATCCATAAGGCCGGTGGAACCATACTGTATGGTACAGGGCTAGAAGCACCACAGGATTTCAGCGGGTACACCATTTTTCAGATTACGGGGCCATTTGCTTTTCCGGCAGGTGGAATGCCCAGGAACTAAGCTTAACGCGTAACGCGCAAAGCTTAAAGCTGAATTAACAATTGACCATTGACAATTAATAATTAAAAAAAAGCCCTGGAATACTCCAGGGCCTAAATGTGTTTGTACTTAACCCAACCGTTATCAAGTTTGGTCGTTCAATAGGGTACAAATTTACACTTCGTAGGATTTGGTCTTCTCGTGGAATTTGGATTTTAACTGCCCGTGACCGGACTCTGCTAAATGGTTTGCGTTTGGTTTCATAGTTAGCTTTTCGAAGGATTTGGACATTGAACCATTTAACCGAGCATCAATCACTATGACGATGTAAACATACAAATTCGATGGGGCGGCACAAGCGGATTTGCGCTCGATCTCGGATTTGCAGGATCTACTGCTAAAACTAGTAAAAATACGTTTTAAGCTTAAGGCTTGAAGCGCAAAGCTTTAGGCATTGCTATGATTCTTAACGGCTAACACAGGTTATAATTGAAGAAATTGGGGATCTTTACAAATAGGTATTTAAAAAACCGATATATGTATAGAGAATCAGAAAAAAATATTGAACTCGAGAAAAGGCTGCTGGAATTGAAAGCCGAATTAAAAAATGAACAGGAAAAGGCCGAGATTTTGAGTAAAATGCTGGAGCTGGCGAAGATTAACCCTTCCGGTTTGACCAGCCTGATTGACAGTTCATCAGTCAAAGATTAATCCAAAACACTCTTATACTCCTATACTCTCACCCTTGATTCTCCGGTCTCATTTGAGGAAATAGAAGCACGTCCTGAATGGATGGCTGATTAGTAAGCAGCATTGTCAGGCGGTCGATTCCTATGCCGATACCAGCAGTGGGTGGCATTCCATATTCCAGGGCCCTTAAAAAATCGTTGTCGATGAACATTGCTTCCTCGTCGCCTCTTTCCATAAGTTTAACCTGTTCTTCAAATCTTTCACGCTGATCTATCGGATCGTTGAGTTCAGAATAAGCGTTTGCGATTTCTTTTCCATTGATGATCAATTCAAATCTTTCAACCAAACCGCTTTTTGAACGATGTTTTTTTGTGAGCGGACTCATTTCCACGGGGTAGTCAATGATAAAAGTTGGTTGAATGAAACGATGTTCGCTGGTGGCCCCGAACAATTCGTCAATTAGTTTTCCTCTGCCCATGCTATCGTCTGCGGGAATATGCAGTTTTCTGCAAAGAGCCCTTAACCCCTCCTCATCCAAAACAGAAACATCTGTACCTGTCGATTCGCTGATCGCGTCGTATATACTGATTCTTTTATAAGGTGCTTTGAAGTCAATTTCTTTTTCTCCGGATTTAACGACAGTCGTTTTATTAACGGCCAGGGCCGCAGCTTCCAGCAGGGATTCTGTTGTTTCCATCATCCAGAAATAATCTTTGTAGGCAACGTAGAATTCCAGAATTGTAAATTCCGGATTGTGTGTCCTGTCCATACCCTCATTTCTGAAATTCCGGCTGAATTCATAAACCCAGTCGAATCCTCCTACAATAAGACGTTTTAGATATAATTCGTTGGCAATACGCAAATAAAAGGGGACGTCGAGCGCATTATGATGAGTCATAAATGGTCTGGCAGCAGCACCACCCGGGATCGATTGCAATACAGGCGTGTCTACCTCCAGGGCTCCTGCGCTGTTCAGGAATTCACGCATACTGTTAATCAGCTTTGTCCTCTTGATAAAGACGTCTTTTATTTGAGGATTCACGATCAGGTCCGCATACCGCTGCCGGTAACGAAACTCCGGATCCGTAACGGCGTCAAAAGTTTCACCTTCTTTTTCTTTTATGATGGGAATCGGGCGCAGTGCTTTTGATAATAAGGTCAA
>JABDFX010000117.1 GCA_013286315.1 Bacteroidota bacterium
CTTCCAAAAAAGGTACCTCCACAAATCCCGAGGGCGTTTTTAAACTTCCGGTAACCACTGGAGATATATTGGAAATCAGTGCAGTAGGATTTAAATCTCAATCGATCAAAGTGACCGGTTTGTCTGATATTTCTGTCGTATTAGAAGAAAGTGCCGCAGAATTGAATGAAGTAGTTGTAACAGGAAACCGGGGAATGCCGAGGGTTAGAACTGAAAGCGCTGTGCCGGTGGACATTGTCAAATTAAGTTCACTTGAAGAGACAACAGCACGACCAGATCTCGAATCGCAATTGAATATGGCTGTACCATCATTTAACTACAACAGGCAAAGCGGTGCGGATGGTTCAGATGCGATTGACTTTGCCAGCTTGAGAGGGCTCGGCTATGATCAAACGCTGGTGTTAGTGAATGGCAAACGGAGGCATCTGGCCGCATTTGTTAATGAATTTGGCACCAGGGGTCGCGGAAACTCCGGCACAGACCTGAATGCCATACCGGAGGCTGCTATTGATAGAGTGGAAATTTTACGGGACGGAGCATCTGCTCAATATGGATCTGACGCCATCGCAGGAGTGGTTAATCTCATCCTGAAGAAAGACGTAAATAAATTATTGGTTGTGGCCGGCTACAGCGGATATTATGATCATAAATATAATACGCTGAACAACGTGGATCCGAGTCAGTATTATACCGGATCGCAATTTGATGGTCAGGCTTTTACACTTAGCGCAAATTATGGTCTGCCGATTGGCAATAACGGTGGTTTTATTAATATCGGAGCTAACCTTTTAACACAAGGCAAGACATACAGGGCGTTGCCCGATACGAATTGGTCTTCAAATCCTAATTCTAAATACGTGGCGCCTTATCTGGCCGATTACAGAAGGGCATTTGGCGATGGATCTCTGACAACCGGCGGCGGAATGTATAATATGGAAATTCCTTTAGCCGGAACCAAAACCACTTTTTATTCTTTCGGGGGCTATAATTACAAACATTCCAATGTATATGCCTGGACAAGAAACTTTTACAATCATCCTGAAAAATATCCAACCAACCCGGACGGGTCGCTAATATTTGTTCCTGGTATAATGCATATATCCGGCCCTGCCAGCGCAACGCTGGATACGGCGAATGTGTTTTATAATCCGCAGGAAGATGTTTACATAACTGATATATCTGATGCTGTCGGACTGAAAGGAACAATTGGCAAAGGTTGGGACTGGGATCTCAGTAATGTTCTTGGCTACAATGACTTTCATTACTATGGTAACAAAACGTTTAATGCAACCTTACCAGCAGACCAGGTAGCAACCAAAACCCGTTTTGACGATGGTGGATTCAATTACTTACAGAATACCGCCAATCTGGATGTGAACAAACATTTCAGTTCTATTGCGCAGGGACTGACTTTCTCATTCGGCGGAGAATTCCGGTACGAGAATTATAAAATATATGCCGGTGAAGAGGCCTCTTACCAAGCCTACCCGGCGGGCGGACCGACTGCCAACCGGTATTATCCGAATGTAGGTGAAACCAGGAATATCGCGTCAGGTTCGCAGGGGTTTCCAGGATTCAGACCAACGGATGAAGTAAATGCCAATCGTACCAATGTAGGTGTTTATGTGGAAGGAAGCCTTGATGTGACCAAAGAATGGCTGGTAGACGGAGCCGTGCGACTTGAAAATTATTCTGATTTTGGTTTTGTAAATACCTATAAGCTGGCTACCCGTTATAAACTAACAGATAATTTTAACCTGAGGGGATCAGTTAGTACAGGCTACCGGGCACCGTCTCTTCAGCAGATTAATTTCAGTAATATAAATACCAATATCGTGGCCGGGTCACTACAATATATTTGGCTCGCTCCCAATACCAGTCCGGTTGCGAAAGCCGCAGGTATTCCTCCCCTGAAACAGGAAACATCCGTGAATTATAGCCTGGGCTTTGCATGGAAAGCTGCACCGAATTTTACGGTAACCGTAGATGGGTATCTTATTACAATGAAAAACAGGGTTATTTTCTCCGGACAATTTTCTGCAACACTTCCACAGTTAGCGCCTTATATCCCAACAACACCTCCGTTGAACTCCGTTCAATTCTTTGCGAACGCAGTAAATACAACAAATGAAGGTGTTGATATCGTTCTGGAATATAATAAACGGTGGGGTACGAAAGGACTTAAAATTTTATTGGCAGGAAATATTCAAAATATAACAATTGATAAAATCAATGTGCCGGGTCCGTTGAATGATAATTATTTTGATCAACAGACTTTTTTCAGCACCCGTGAGCAGGCTTTCCTGATAGCGTCCGCTCCCCGTTCCAAATTTTCACTTAACCTGGAATACGATATCAATAAGTTGGCAGTCGGTACACATCTTACTTATTTTGGCAGTCTGACTACGCAAGGCTATGGCTATTCTACACAGGCTGGCGCTCAACCCGGGCAACCTGGCGGAGCAGGCATCTCCGACGCCGGTCTTGGATACGATCCATATGTTGAACTTGATAATGGATCTGGAACAGTACCAGAGAATTTTGTTTTCGGCGGCAAAATGACTACTGATTTATATTTATCATATAAAATAAATAAAAACTTTACCTGGATTTTGGGAGCGGACAATATATTCAATGTCCATCCTGACTTATCAGCTACAGCTGGCGCTAAAAATGCGTCCTGGGGCGACAGCGAATCAGGAGGTCCATTTGACGCCGTGCAAATGGGGTATAATGGAACGAGAATATTTACCAAAGTAGCTATTCACTTCTAAAATATTTTTGCGAGTTTATGATAACCATCCCATCATTCGGGATGGTTTTTTTATACCCATTCACTCCCAACTATCACTTCCATACTTCCATACTTCCATACTTCCATACTTTCGTAAATTGCGTTCTCAATTGAATTATATGGAATTTTTAAAGGAACTGGGTATTCATGCTCATAACGCCGGCAGCTCAACGGGAATGGATTGGTTTGACAATCCAAAACAAATCATTGAATCTTATTCGCCGGTAAACGGAAAGAAAATTGCCGGGATTTCAGTAACATCAAAAGAAAATTATGATCAGATTATAGAAAAAGCAAACGAGGCCTGGCTGAATTGGAGGACCTGGCCAGCTCCCAAACGAGGCGATATCGTCCGTCAGGTGGGTGAAGCCCTGCGTGAAAAAAAACATGCCCTGGGAAGCCTGGTAAGTTATGAAATGGGAAAAAGTCTGCAGGAAGGGCTGGGCGAAGTACAGGAGATGATAGACATCTGCGATTTTGCTGTTGGCTTATCCCGCCAACTGTATGGGTTGACCATTCAGAGTGAGAGACCACAACACAGAATGTATGAACAGTGGCACCCGCTTGGCATAGTCGGGATTATTTCTGCATTCAATTTTCCTGTTGCTGTCTGGAGCTGGAATAGTATGCTCGCCTGGGTTTGCGGTGATGTATCTGTGTGGAAAGGCTCAGAAAAGACACCGCTCTGTTCTCTGGCCTGCCAGCAAATTGTGTCCAAAATCTTCAAAATAAACGAGGTGCCCGAAGGGGTAAGTTGTATTATTACCGGCGGACGGGAAGCAGGTGAATGGATAAGTGCAGATCCTCGTATACCCCTTGTATCTGCTACCGGATCTACCCGTATGGGAAAGGCACTTGCATCTGTTGTTGCTTCCCGCCTGGGCAGGTCTTTGTTGGAACTCGGGGGAAATAATGCTATCATCGTCAGTGAACAGGCAGATCTGGATATAGCAGTTCTGGGAGCATTATTTGGCGCCGTAGGTACCGCAGGACAAAGATGCACGAGCACGCGCAGGCTCATCATCCAGGAAAACATTTACGATAAAGTAAAATCAAAACTGGTAAATGCCTACGCCCAACTTAAAATCGGAGATCCGTTGAATGAAAAAAATCATGTCGGCCCATTAATTGACAAACAGGCGGTTGATATGTATCTGCATGCCATTGAACTTTGTAAAAAACAAGGTGGGCGGTTTGCAGTAGAAGGCGGAAAGATTTCAGGTCAGGGGTATGAAAGCGGTTGCTATGTAAAACCGTGTATTGCAGAAGTTGAAAAGCAACTCGAAATTGTAAAGCAGGAAACATTTGCTCCCATTCTTTACCTGCTCAAATACAAAACCCTCGATGATGCGATTCAAATGCAAAATGAAGTGCCCCAGGGCCTTTCGTCTTCGATAATGACCCTGAACATGCGGGAAGCCGAAAAGTTTCTGTCTGTAGCCGGTAGTGATTGTGGAATCGCAAACGTAAATATCGGCACTTCGGGGGCCGAAATCGGCGGTGCTTTTGGAGGCGAAAAAGAGACCGGTGGCGGTCGTGAATCGGGAAGTGATGCCTGGAGATCCTATATGCGCCGACAAACAAACACCATCAATTACTCTACTAAATTGCCCCTGTCTCAGGGTATTCAATTTGATCTATAACGCTGAACGCTGAACGCTCAACGCGTAATGCATAGCGCTCTAATCAAGAGTTTAATTCAAAATGACAGGCGTAATGCGTTAACTATCATAAGATAAGGTTATACGCTATGCTTTGCTTTAAACTTATACTATAAGCGTTATGCTTTGCTCTAAGCTTAGCGTTACGCATTACGCGTTTAGCGTTCAGCCTATAATATTATGATATCCTAAGCGTTTTAGGATCAATGAACAATAACCGGATTTACCGTAACCTTTTCTCCGTTATATTTTCCATACTGGTATATTCATCCCTTCCGGCGCAAATCCGGCTGGCTGCTGTCGGCGGTGTTCATTCTTCCAACCTGACAGAGACTAATTCAGTACCCGGGTATCAAAATTCTATTGGTCAATATTATTCCACAAATACGGGATTTGAACTTGGAGTATTGGGAGAAGTCCCTTTTGGAAAAAACAATCTCTTTTTTCAGCCTGGTATTTTATATAGTACAAAGGGAAATCAATTCCAGCGTTTTTACGACTCCACAATTGAAAAGAGCGACACTCTTTATAATCAACACACCCTGAATCTGAATTATATAGAGATCCCATTATACATGACCTGGAAAGCTTCCCTTTCCAAAAACCAGAAAAGCCATTTTTTCATCAGTGCGGGTCCCTATTTTGCCTTTATTTATAGTGTATCCCAAAGCTACCAGAACCGTGTGCTTCAATATAATTCTTCAAACTATATTTATCAATCCGGTACCGAAGATCTGCTGGTTGGCAATGGTCCCGGTGCTTATAAAACTTTTGATATTGGAATTGCTGCAAAAGCGGGTTTTGAGCTGGGTAGCGTTTTGATCAGTGCATATTTCAGCCGGGGACTCACAAACGTGTATAACGCTTCCTACCCTTCCGGTTTTCATAACCAGGTTGTTGGCGCGTCTTTGGGTATCTGGCTGAATAATCCCAAGCCATCGCCAAAGGCAGATTCTGATATCGATAAAGATGGAATACCCGATTCGCAGGACTCCTGTAAAACGATCCCAGGGCCTCCCAAATGGCATGGCTGCCCTGTCCCTGACTCCGATCTTGACGGAATCAACGATGATGAGGATTCCTGTAAAACGGTTCCCGGAGTAATACGTTATCATGGCTGTCCTATACCTGATTCTGATAACGATGGAGTAAATGACGAAGAAGATTCATGTAAAGAAGTTCCAGGATCTAAAAAATACCATGGCTGTCCGATTCCTGATAGTGATCATGATGGTTTGAATGATGAAATAGACAAGTGTCCATATGAACCGGGGCCTGCTGATAATCAAGGATGCCCTGTTGTGTTGAAAGCAAGCATTGTAAAAATCGAACAGATTGTTGCCGCAAATGTGATGTTTAAGTCGAATAGTGCAAACCTGACCAAAAATTCCTATCCGGCTATCAGAGAACTGGCCGACAGTCTGAAAACCAATCCCGACTTAAATTTGTTAATTGAAGGTCATACTGATAATCGGGGCGGTGAAGTATACAATATGAAACTCTCCGCGGACCGGGCAAATGCTGTTAAAAACCTGTTGATCCGATTCGGAATTCCCAATAACAGAATAGAAATCAAGGCCTTTGGAGATAGTCAGCCGATAGAAACTAATAAGACATCAGCAGGAAGGACTTTAAACAGGCGGGTGGTGTTTAAATTTCATTTAAAGAACAGTTAAATCACCCCCGCAGAATTACATATATATTAAACATATGATGATCTTTGCGGGTCCAAATATTTAAAAAAAATCAACCGGACTACCCCGGTTTAACGATTACTGGCTATATAATAATTCCATGATGAAGATTCGTATCATTCAGCACACGCTCGTATTATTACTGACTATTTTTTCCTTTTCCTCCTTTGCCCAGGGAACTTCAAAACAGGAACTTAAAAAAGGCTGGCATCTGCTCGACAAAGAAAAAGATGGCGTTTATGGAATCAGTCTCGATAAAGCCTATGATTTCCTGCGATTAAAAAACCTCAAAAGTAAAACTGTTCTGGTTGCTGTAATAGACTCTGGTGTTGATACTGTCCAGGAAGACCTCGTTCATGTTTTATGGACAAATCCCGGAGAGATACCCGGTAACGGCATTGATGATGATCATAATGGGTATGTGGATGATATTCATGGATGGAATTTTATAGGCGGGAAAGACGGAAGAAATGTAAAAGACGATTCCCAGGAAGAGGGACGTGTTTATTATAAATACAAGGAAGAATTCGATAATAAGAATATCCGGATGGATAGTATGAGTGCGGAAAGCAGAGATCATTATCATATGTGGGTGAAGGCGAAAAAGAAAATCATGGGTGATGGAACCGATGACGGTGTGGATCTGCTGATGTTAAAACGCGTTGTAAATGCCTGTATAAAAAGTGATAGTCTTTTACAGATTGCCATGGGGAAAAAAGAATACACGGGGAATGATCTGGATACTTTCCAGGCAAAGGATATGGAAAGCCGCACGGCCCGCTCAGTTCTACTCTACCTGTTTAAAGAAAATCATATTATGGATATGACAAACACAACGTTCATTACTGATTTTACAGAGCAGGCAGATCGCGAAGAAAAGAAAATGGAAATAAAAGAGACAGCCCCAAAAAATTACAGGAAGGAAATAGTACAAGACAATGAAAATGATATCCAGGACAGCGTATATGGAAACAATGATATAATGGCGACAGATCCCATGCACGGAACACATGTAAGCGGGATCATCGCAGCGGAAAGAAATAATTCGATCGGCGTTAATGGTATTGCTGACAATGTACGCATCATGATGATCCGGGCTGTGCCTAATGGAGACGAACATGATAAAGATATTGCCCTGGCTATCCGATATGCGGTAAACAATGGTGCACGCGTAGTTAATATGAGTTTTGGAAAGAATCTGTCACCGCAGAAATCATGGGTAGACGATGCAGTGAAATATGCAGAATCCAAGGGCGTTTTACTTATTCATGCAGCAGGTAATGATGCCGAAAATGTGGATTCAGTCGATAATTT
>JABDFX010000118.1 GCA_013286315.1 Bacteroidota bacterium
CTACCAGGTTCTGAATGGATTTTCCGGCAGGGTCGGGCTTATCAATTCAGGTGGTGCTTCTGAAGGAGACAAAGATCTGAAAGAAGCCCTGCGCACGGCCATAATAAATAAAAGAGCCGGAGGCAGTGGCGTGATTTCGGGAAGAAAAGCTTTTCAACGGCCATTTGCCGAGGGTGTTCAATTATTAAACAGTATACAGGACGTTTATCTCGAAAAACTGATTACCGTAGCATGAAAAAAACAAAAGCAGCTCCCACTACTATTTTTACAGATATCGGCGGTGTTTTACTTACAAACGGATGGGACCGCGAAGCACGGAAAAATGCCATTAAATTATTCAAACTGGATCCGGCAGAGACCGAGGAAAGGCATCACCTTTCTTTTGATACGTACGAATCCGGCAAAATTTCACTCAGTGAATATTTAAAACGTCTTGTTTTTTATACAAAAAGAGATTTTTCCGAGGAAGACTTCAGGGCATTCATGTTCGAACAATCACAACCATATTCAGATATGCTGGACCTGGTCTGCAAAATCAAAAAAAAATACGGGATAAAAATAGCGGTCGTCAACAATGAAGGAAGGGAACTAAATAATTATCGAATCCACAAATTCAAAATGGGCGAGTTCGTTGATTTTTTTATAAGTTCCTGTTTCGTTCACTTCCGCAAACCCGATGCAGATATATTTAAAGTGGCGCTGGATATCGCACAGGTTCCGGCGGAGAAAGTGATATACCTGGAAGACCGTCCGCTGTTTGTGCAAGTGGCCGATGGATTAGGCATACGTGGTATCGTCCATATAGATTTTAATACGACAAAGAAACGACTGGCGGATTTGGGCTGGTCGATATGACACCTGTCAGGGATTTGATCAGATCAATTTCTGCCTGACTATAAGGCGTGCCATCCGGATGGAAAATATCATGAAACCAGATCCTGGGTTCGGCCCCATCGGGCATCGGGGTATCCCAGGCATATTTTGTGTTTGTTTTTCCCGTCACCAGCCCCCAGTTAATAGCACCAATATTTTCTTTTTTCAGCAGAGGCATAATATTAAAAAATGTACTGTTCCGGAGACGGGCCATGTATTCGGTACAAATCAACGGACGGCCAAATTTCCTTAGTGAATCAATCGCCTGCTTGTGCTCCTTTTCATTTTCATAATTATGGTATGTAATGATATCCGAATTAGTCAGTTGATAATTCGTGAGCTCAATCAGACTTTTATTCCATACCCCCGCTGTGAAGGGTTGCACCGGATTGATTTCTCTTCCCCACTGAAAAGTTTTTTTCAGAAGTGGCATCGATTTATTCTGATAGTTTGAATTTCCCGGTTCATTGTACAAATCCCACAGCAGGATTCGCCTGTCATTTTTAAAAGTCAGGAGAATATCTTTCACATAGGACTCTAGCACATTGATTAAGTTGGGATCATCATAGAGCAATTTTCCCGGATCCCTTACCCAACCGGAATTGTGAATGCCGGGTTTGGGTGCTGGCTGCGGCCCCGCTGCATAGGACTCGTTCCAGCAATCATCAAAAAATACAAAAATGGTCTTTATATTTCTCCCGTTGGCAATGGTCAGGTATATCTCCATCCGCTTTTTAAAACCAACAGCATCTTTCTGCCAGGCCAGGTGGTGCAGAAATACGCGCATACAATTGAATCCGATGGACTGCGCATATCCCAGTTCCCGGTTAATCGTTGCGGAATCAAAACTTTCCGCCTGCCACATTTCCAACTGATTGATGGCTGTGCTCGGAATAAAGTCACATCCCCTCATCCATCCCTGCTTACCATACCACTGATTGGCCGCATGTTTTGACCAGACCGGACGACCAGTCTGGGCAACTAAATAAAAAACAACAGCAAACCGCAGGAATAATCAAAAGAAATTTTTTCAACATTGAATGATTTTAGAATATAAATATTATTCAGCGGGGTGCCAGAATATCCATAAATCCATATTCATCCGCCAGGCGGGGGCAAATCTACAAATTCTAAAACAAAACGTGGTCTTATCCTGACGAGACAAAGGGTGTCAACTGCCACCCGTTATTTTGTCGAAAACAAATAAACTGTTGTCTCGTGAAAAGTCTGTCCGGGTCCCAGTATCGAATTCGGAAATGAAGGCTGATTGGGAGAATCCGGAAAGTGTTGTGTTTCCAGACAAAGGGCTCCGTGTTTCACAACCTTTTTACCATCACGTCCTGTGAGCGTGCCATCCAGAAAATTACCAGTATAGAATTGAATACCGGGCTGTGTAGTCTTTACGATTAAACGGCGGCCCGATACCGGATCGTACAACTCTGCGGCTAACGCCATCCCCGAATCTTTTTTGTTTATTACGAAGTTGTGATCATATCCTCCTTTCACATGTTCGATGTCTTTTCCGATTTTTTTTGTTGTCAGAAAATTAAAAGCTGTGTTGTTCACGGATATTATTTCTCCGCTGGGAATGAGAGAATCGTTTACAGGCGTATACCGGGAAGCATTTATTTTTATTTCTTCGGAAAGAATCGTGGAATCCTTGCCGGCAGACAAATTAAAATAGGCATGGTTCGTCAGATTCACGGGCGTCTTCATATCGCTCAGGGCGGTATAATCAATCACGAGACCGTTTTCTGAGGTAATCGTATATACCACTTTCACATTCAGATTTCCGGGATAACCTTCTTCCCCGTCGCGACTGACATAGGAAAGAGCCAGACTGGAATCGTTTACTAAATTTACAGTCCAGATCACTTTGTCAAAACCTTTCAAACCCCCGTGCAGGGCGTTTCCATGATTATTAAGCTCCAAAGTATAGGTTTTGCCATCTATTTGAAATGTCCCGTGATGTATCCTGTTCGCGTACCTCCCGATCAGGGCACCAAAATAGGGGTTCGTTTTCTGACGGTATCCTGCCAGAGAATCATATCCCAGTATAATATCTCCCGAAACACCCGATTTATCCGGTGTCCACAATGAAAGCAGGGTGCCCCCATAATTTGAAATAACGGCTTTCAGTCCCTTATTGTTTTTAATCGTATAGGCATAAACGGTATCCTTGTCAATAGTGCCGTAATAACTTTTTTTTCCGTTTTCCTGAATAATGATTTCATTATTTTTTTCAGGTGCTGAATGGCAACTCCCTGTCAGGCCCGCAATAAAAAGGTAAAAGCAGATGCTGTGTAATGGAAGGAATTTCATATCGGTTTCTGTCTTTCAATTGATTCTTAAAACCCGGAGCCAGTTTTGATTCTGAAAAAAGCTTACCGGTTGGTTGTTGCAGTTTTCGCTTTGCGCCTCACAACAAATATCTCCCGGGTGATATCCGGCTGGTTATCTCCCAACAAAAATCCAAATGGCTGGAGGGGACCAATGCGATCGAAAATCACTTTAACAATGGCAGTTAACGGAATGGACAGAAACATGCCCGGCACACCCCATAGCGCATTTCCTAACAGCACGACGATAATAGAAACAAGTGCATTGATCTTCACCCTTGAAGCTACAATTTTTGGTACAAAAAGATTGTTATCTATAAATTGAACGATCAGGTAGGCAATTAAAACATACAGGGCATCAATTGGCTGTTTGGTGGCCAGCGCCAGAAGCATGGGCAGAGCTACCGCCACTACACCTCCGATATAAGGAATTACATTTAATAATGCACCAATCACACCAAGCAAAACTGCATAAGGTATGCCAAGGATCATCAGGGCAACTGAATTTAATATGGCGACCAGGACAGCTTCTACCAGCAGTCCGAAGAGATAACTCTGGATCAGCCCCTTGGTTTCTGTCAGAACTTCAACAACCATCCCATGCACATTTTTTGGAAATAACCTGGCAAAGAATTCCAGCAAAAGGGGTTTGTAATAAATGATCATAAATACATAAACCGGCATAATGATGAAAGTCATAAGCATAGCACTCAGTGTACTGACAGTATTCGTGATGACTACTGTACCATTATCCATGCCCTCCTGCCGGGTTTTTGTTACCCAGGCATCAACCTTCCATTTGGAAACATTGAATGTTTTGGAGATCCATCGTTCACCGTCGTTGAACAAGGAGAGAAATTTTTGTTTGAATAAAGGAAATGATTCACTGAAAAGCGAGATCTGAGTCACAAAAAAATAGAAAACCGCGCTGATCAGCAGCATAGTTACCACCAGCGATAGAAAAATGGCTAATACACGGGGAATCTTCATACGGCAGAGAAAAAGAATAACCGGATTGAGCAGTATGGCGATCATAATAGCAAATACAAGTGGTATAATGATATCCTGACCAATGTATAGAATGAAAAACAAAATAACGATACCCATGAAAATCTGCGAGATCTTCAAATATAAAGGCAGCTTAACCGACTCATTGTCCATGAAGGGATGTTTAAGGAAACAAAATTATCTATCTTGATAAGCAAAACCGATACCATGTCCCGACGAATGCTCTGTTCAATTGCCTTTCTGGCCTGTTTAACAACTCTGCAAGCCCAGAAACTCTATGATGAACCTTACCGGCCGCAGGTTCATTTTTCTCCCATGACAAGTTGGATGAATGATCCAAACGGGCTGGTTTATATCGATAACACCTATCATATGTTCTTTCAATATTTTCCTGACAGTACTGTTTGGGGACCCATGCATTGGGGCCATGCAGTAAGCAAGGACCTGCTGCATTGGAAACAGGAAGGTATTGCACTTTATCCCGACAGCCTCGGATATATTTTTTCCGGTAGTGTAGTAATCGACAGTATGAATTCAAGTGGATTCGGAACAAAAGCAAAAAAGTCCATGATCGCCATATTCACGCAGCATGATCCGGCCGGAGAAAAAGCAGGTACGAGCTTTTTTCAAAATCAAAGTATCGCATACAGCCTGGACAACGGCATACACTGGCAAAAATATAACGGCAATCCGGTTGTAAAAACGCCCGGATTAAAAGACTTCAGGGATCCGAAAGTGAGTTGGAATGCCGAACAGAAAAAATGGATCATGGTTTTGGCAGCGGGTGACCGCGTCATGTTTTATTCTTCCGGAAATCTGATAGAATGGAAAAAGGAATCTGAATTTGGTTCCGGAACAGGTGCCCATGGAGGTGTTTGGGAATGTCCCGATCTCATACCTTTTGTCGTAGATGGAAAAAAAATCTGGCTCCTGATCGTAAGTATCAATCCGGGAGCACTCCAGGGCGGATCAGGAACACAATATTTCACGGGTGAGTTTGATGGCCATCAGTTCATATCAAACGATACGCTTACCCGCTGGATGGATTATGGAGCCGATAACTATGCAGGCGTAAGTTTCAGTAACACCGGAAAAGAAAAAATATTTCTCGGCTGGATGAGCAACTGGCAATACGCCACAAAAGTTCCGACCGTAAAATGGAGAAGTGCGATGACAATACCGCGCGTACTGGGATTGAAAAAAATCGGGCCGCATTATTTTACTACGATGACACCGGTTTCGATGAAACCACTGGGCACTTCAACCAAATTGTCCACCGGAAATAAAATTAATTTGAACGTACCTTATAAAATCGATTTTAATATTCCTGACCTGCACGCATTCACATTCATATTCAGCAATTCATTGGGCCAGGAATTACGCATCGGTTTCGACGAAGATAAAAATGCATTTTTTATTGATAGAACCAAAGCGGGAAAATCCGATTTTGACCCGCACTTCGCAGTCATTCATTATGCGCCGCGTATAGCAAAATCCAAAAAATCCAAACTGACGGTGATTCTGGACAAGTCATCACTGGAATTATTTGCAGATGGCGGGTTGACCTGTATGACAGAAATATTTTTTCCGGAACAGCCCCTTAATGAATGGCGAACAGAAGCAAATACCAATTTATTTAATACGATACAAATCGACCAGCTTAAATCAATATGGACCTCGCCCTAAAATACTCTTCCCTCTTAACTCTTAACTCTTAACTCTTAACTTTCCTGAAATAGTTAACATTCTGAATACAGATTAGATTCTTTTGCCGCTGAAATCAGAGCTACCTTTATGCCGTCAGCAGACTACTCGGAAATGTATAAAGTTTCATTTACCAATAAAGACAATTCGTTTCACCAGGATATGAAATCTTCGGTGGACCAATACTTTTCAGTCAACCATGTTAAGAAAACCGGCAATTGGAAATTGTATATCAAGGCCATGACACTCGTTCCGGTTGCGATCGGTTTATATATAACGTTATTGTCCGTTCATTTTGCATTAATTCCGGGAATCCTGATTTCCGGACTGTTCGGTTTTATATTAGCCAGCATTGGTTTCAATATCATGCATGACGCCTGTCATGGTTCATATTCCACAAGACCATGGGTCAATAATATAATGGGATTAAGCCTGAACCTGCTCGGAGGAAATGCATTTATCTGGAAATTCAAACATAATATCATTCATCATACATATACAAATATTGACGGTATAGACGATGACATAGCAAAGAGTCCTGTTATGCGTCAGTGTGAATCTCAAAAGTGGGTGAAAGCACATCGCTTTCAACATATCTATGTACCTGTCCTGTATGCAATCTCTTCTTTTGCATGGGTATCCATGTTGGACTTCATGAAATATTTTAAGGGAAAGATCCACAATACGAAACTGCAGAAAATGGACTTGAATGAACACATTATTTTTTGGTTAAGCAAATTAATGTATGTCGTTTTTTATCTGATCATACCTGTGCATTTTGTCGGTTGGTCCGCCTGGGCAATTGGTTTCAGCAGTATGCATGTAATGATGGGTCTCACACTGGCGCTTGTATTCCAGCTGGCCCATGTAGTGGAAGATGCGGAATTTGTATTTGCTCCGGGTATTGAACCGCAAAAAATCGAGGACGAATGGGCCATCCATCAGGTGAAGACAACAGCCAATTTTGCTCCGAAAAATAAATTAATCAGTTGGTTTGTCGGTGGATTGAATTACCAGATCGAACATCATCTGTTTCCTAAAGTGAGTCATGTGCACTATCCGGCGATTGCCCATATCGTGAAGGATGTCTGCGATAAATATAATGTGCATTACAATGAATTCAGGACTATGACAGGGGCAGTGGCTTCGCATTTCAGGATGATGAAGCAATTGGGTTATAAGCCTAAAGCCTAAAGCCCAAAGCCTAAGACTTTTCTGTCAACCATCAACCATCAACCATCAACCGCCAACCGCCAACTGTCAACCATCAACCACCAACCGTCAACCGCCAACCGTCAACCATCAACCTCTACGCTATCAA
>JABDFX010000119.1 GCA_013286315.1 Bacteroidota bacterium
TGATACGAAACAGGACTTGCTCGACACCGTAGTTCCATTTTTCAAGGCCGGACTGGAAACCAATGAGTTCTGCATTTGGGTAATGTCGAGCACCGGGCTAATTACAGTAAAAGAGGCCAAAGCAGCCTTGGAACAAGCCGTTCCTGGCCTTGAACGGCATCTCTCCGATGGGAACATCGAGATCCTCAACGAATTTGACTGGTATCTGGAAGAAAATCTGTTCGATATAGACGGAGTAGTAAAGGCATGGAAGTTAAAGCTTGAACGGGCATTGGCTCTTGGTTATGAAGGAATGCGGGTTTCAGGCGACACCTTTTGGTTAAGTGAGAATTACCTGAAAAATTTTTATACCTACGAAAAACGGGTTAATGATTTGCTTACCGATCTGCCAATGACCATTATGTGTACTTACCCGCTGGCTAAAAGCGAGGCAACCGATATCCTCGATGTTGTACATGCCCACCAGTTTGCAATAGCCAGACGGCAGGGGGAATGGGAAGTCATTGAAAGTCCTGAGTTCATACTGGCAAAGGCTGAAATAATGAGACTGAATGAAGAGCTCAGGCGATTTAAAGAGCGAACACCCAGGCATTCGTCGATTTTAAGGTACGGGGTTGCAGTTCTGTCAGTGATAACTATGCTCGTGATTGCAATATGGATGCGGATAAAACTCGGTCAGGAATCTACTCCTGTTGTGGCGCTGTTGCTTTGCGCCGTCATGTTTAGCGCCTGGTTTGGTGGAATCAGGCCTGGCTTGCTCGCGATAGCGCTCTCCCTGCTGGCTTTTACCTACTACTTCGTGACTCCGTTTTATTCATTGGCTTTGGACAGCAGGGAGATACCGCGCCTGCTGATTTTTACGATGTCAGCGCTGTTTATCGGGTCGTTGAGTGCCGCGCAATGGAACGTAGAGGAATCGCTCAGGAAGGCCCGTGATGTCCTGAACGGAACAGTTGAGCAGCTCAAGCTGACCAACGAGGCGTTACAAGTAAAGATCGCAGAGCATAAGACTGCAGAAGAAAAGGTCCGGCAAGCCGAAACGGAACTTCGGAGATTAAACGGGCACCTTCAGAATATTCGTGAAGAGGAGCGAAAACATATCGCAAGGGAAATTCATGATGAATTGGGGCAACAACTGACTGCCATAAAAATGGATGTGGTCTGGATTGACAAAAAAATACCGGAAGAAACAACTGCCATAAAAAGTAAACTCAAAAATATTATAGGGTTGCTGGATGGAAGTAATCAGTCTGTAAGAAAAATATTAGGCGAACTAAGACCGGGTATTTTAGACGAGCATGGTTTGCTGGAAGCTGTAGAGTGGCTCAGATTGCAATTTACTGAAGCTACAGGCATACCCGTTAAATTTACAACCACGGAAAAAAATATTAAAGTATCCGAGCAAATTGCGATCTGTATTTTCCGTGTGTACCAGGAGGCTCTCACCAATATTACCCGGCATTCCCATGCAAAAAATGTTTCAAGTTCAATTTCGATTATTGAACAAAATATTATACTTGTAATTGAGGATGATGGAGTAGGTTTCGATACAGGCTCCGTACAAAATAAAAAATCATTTGGGATTTTGGGTATGAAAGAAAGAGTTCTTGCCCTTTCCGGTAAATTTGATTTGATTACTACGCCTGGAAAGGGATCAAAAATTATTGTGAGCCTGCCTTATAAGGGTTAAATAACATCCAGGGCAATGTTACAAATAAAAAAATGAAACGGATTATTTTGGCGGATGACCATAGCTTTATACGTTTAGGGCTTATCCAGATACTTAAAGATGAATACCCTTCAATAATAATAAAAGAGGTAGGTGACGGGGAATCTCTTATTAAAGAAGTCTTACAGAATGATTGGGATTTAGTAATATCTGATCTTGACATGCCCGGCAAAAACGGACTGGAAACATTGGAACAAATTAAACTGATAAAACCTCATTTACCTGTATTAATCCTCAGTATTTATCCCGAAGATCTATATGCCGTGAGGGTGTTAAAAGCCGGGGCATCCGGATACATGAATAAAAATGCTGCCCCTTACGAGTTAATCAATGCCATCAGACGGATTTCATTAGGCAGGAAATACATTACACCCGATATAGGAGAAAAATTACTTTTACACATTGATATAGACAAATATCCCCATGAATTGCTTACAAATAAGGAGCTCGAAATTTTTAAACTTCTCGCATTGGGTAAAACGATTACCCAGATATCGGATATATATTCACTGGCTTTAACTACGGTTAGCACATATCGGGGCAGGATCATGGAAAAACTTGGCTTGTCCACAAATTCGGAACTAACCCGGTATGCCATTGCCCATCACATAATTTCTGATTTGGAATTGTAAAACGCCACTCAGGTGTATCTTCCCCATTTGTAGTATTATTACTACCAAAACAATCAGGTTATTTCTACCAAAGCCAGGATGTTACTACTATTTTATATAGACTGATATAACGGTCCTTTGTGATGTCAATATTGAAAAATGCTGGTATTGATTGTTGATAGTTCTGTCCAGATAATTGATCGACTGGAGGATTTACTTCTGGATGCCAAAAATATCACACACATTCACAGGGCTGTTTCCTTCACAGAAGCAAAAAAACTATTTAGCGAAAACACGCACGATGCGGTGATGTTAGATATTGATTTACCCGAAAACGAATCGTTTGTATTATTAAAAGAAATAAAAAAAACTGCTGAGAAAACCTGCGTCATTATGCTATCCACTTATATGGATTGCTATATACTGGAACATTGCAAATCCCTGGGGGCCGACTTTTTTTTTGACAAATACTACGACTTTGAAAAAATATGTGGCGTTATTGATGCTATGGGTCAGATTTCGGAAAACCCCCAGGCCGTCACGACTAAAAATTCTATGACATGGTAACCGGCGACATGCTTCATCGTCTTGCGTTTGACAATTCATTGCAGGCGAATATCATTACCAAGGTAAGCATGGGTAAAATAATAGCCGCCAACAATGCGGCTTGTAAGCTTCTGGGCTATTCTAAAAAAGAACTTTTAACCAAAAGCCGGAAAAATATTTTTGATATAAATGAAAACAGCTTTAAAAAAATGCTGAAGCAAAGGGCTGCCGGGGCACATTCAATAGCCTTTGTGACAGCAATAAAAAAAGACGGCAGGCATATTCCCTGTGAGATTAAGTCTGCGCTTTTTTTGGATACGGACGGTTGCGAAAAAGCCATTACCACGATTTCGGATATGAGCCAGAGCAACCAAAAACAAAAAAATATAGATGCTAAAAAAGAAAAGATGGTTGCCAGAAATATTGATTCCGCTAAGTTGAAACAGAAAAATATTGATACGAAAAAACAAAGGATAGTTGCCCAAAATATTGATCTCGCCAGGTCGAAGCAAAAAAATATTGACACTAAAAAGGAAAAGATCGTTGCTGAAAATATTGTGCTTGCGTTGGCAAAATCAGACGCCAGGCTGGCGGAAAGTGACGAATGGATAAGATATATAGCCAAAACTTCATACGATGTAATGTGGGACTGGGATATAGCTGCCGGCGAGATTTATGTGGGCAATAGTATCGAGGATTTGTTTGGCTATAAACTGCAAAACAATACAGTGAGTTTCAAGGAATTCATCCGATGTCTTCTTCCCGAAGAAAAAAATGTGGTTGAAAAAAAAATATTAAAAACGCTTGCCTCCCGTGATAAAAGTTGGAATGATTCTTATATGCTCAGGCGCCATGATGGTTCTGTGGCTTCAACTGTCAGCCGGGCAAGTATTGTAAGGGATGAAAACGGGAAACCCCACCACATGATTGGGGTCATACATGATCTCAGCCGGTTAAAGGAATTGGAAGAAAAGCTTGAACATGAAATTGCGACGAACCTAAAACAGTTTATAGAATATAAGGAAAGGTTTAATCTCATCTTTAATTCATCATCTGATATATTATTTGATATTGACCTGGCAACGAATCAAATCATATTAAGTGATGCATATGAAAAAGAATTCGGTTATAAGATAACGGACAATATGACGCAGGTTGAGGATTGGGCTAACCATATCCATACGGATGACAAAGAAGCCGTTATTCAGGATTATTTCAGGATGCTGGCCACTGAAGACACCGAGTGGAAGTATGCCTATCGTTTTTTAAGAGCCGATCATTCAATGGCTGATGTATTGAGCAGCGCCGTTATCCTGCGAAATGCCAATGGAAAAGCCTACCGTATGATCGGGTCCATGAAGGATATCAGTAAACAAAGGGTGCTCGAGGAAAAACTGGAGGACGAGATCAGGTTAAAGGAAAAACGGATCGCTGAAGCCACGGAGGAAGCAAAGGAAACGGAAAGGGCAGATATCGGTAAGGAGCTGCATGATAATGTGAACCAGCTGCTGAGCGCTTCCAGGCTCTATCTTGATATTGCAAGGCGCGGAGGAAAGAATACGGAGATGTACCTGAACCGTTCATCTGAATACACGCTTACAGCGATAGAGGCGATCAGAAAATTATCCCTGGGGCTGACAACCGATGTAATTAAAAATCTTGGTCTTTGCGAAGCTATTGAGAACCTTGCGCGGGATACGATGGAAGTAAATCCGATTCGGATATTCTGTACTCTGAAGAGTTTTAAGGAAAACGGCGTGAAAGATAAATTCAAACTGAATGTTTTCAGGATGGTGCAGGAGCAACTGAATAATATTTTAAAGCATTCCAAAGCAACAAGAATGATCATCAGCCTTTCTCAGAGTAAAAAATCCATCATCCTGACCATTTCGGATAATGGTATTGGTTTTGATACGGGTAAACATTATAAAGGAATCGGGCTATCCAATATCAGGAACCGGGCATCCGCCTTCAACGGAGTTGCCGATTTTGTTTCGCAACCCGGACAGGGTTGTATTTTAACCATCATTTTTCATATTACAGATCAGATTTGTTTTTGAACCAGCACGATTTCAGTCCCAATTTTTTCATGTCCTGGCGACGAATCACAAAAAATCAAATATTTTTTCCGGATACCACCCCGCACTTTTATTTCGACTGCAGGGTTCGGATATCTTCAATCACCAGGCTGTTTACCATCATACGCGGGATAAAAATAGTATGGGATGAAGGATCATAAGTAATATCGGCCGGACCGGCATCCACTTCAATGGTTTTTGTTGTGTGGTTGTCGAGATCATATATGATCAACCGTCCCTTCGGACTGGTGAAGCTGATCCAGTCAGAAGCAATCAGGTGGGTCTTGTCAAACATTTCGAGACCGTCAAAAATACCGGTCGGGCTATTTTCAAGAACGGTGAACACCGTATCGGTGTTTTTCAGATCCTTCACAAATATTTTACCACCGGTCATATTTGGACCCATACCAACGGCGTAGAGTTTCCCCGTCTTTTCATCATAGGTGACACCATTGGCGCCTTCGATGGTTCCCAGAAAGCGGATAGACTTATCCGTTAGATCGATCAGCAGGACCTGTCCGCTGACTGTTTCGGATACACATATATGTTTATTATCCACTTTGCACAAGTCGTTCAACATTTTAGCGGAAGGAATGCCCACTTCAAAAACCTGTTCGCCGGAATGGGCATTAAATCCAACCACACGATTTACATCTGCCACATATACAACATCTTTCACAACAGCAAGTCCTTTTGGGGCATTGAGTAAACCTTTTTGAAATTTGTGATGAATGACCCTGCCATCTGCTGAGAGCTCTGAAATAAATCCATTGCTGTCCAGGGCCATCGGGTCCGGCCTGGCACCGCCAATATTCGAGACAAACAACCGGTCGCCCGATTTAATAACACTTTCAGGTGCTTCAAATCCGGAAATGGTTTTTTGTGAATAACATAGAGTGCTCAAAAATAAAGATGCAGCAGAAATAAATAATCCGGGTTTCATGAAATTTTTATTGAAGTGAATGAGGCTTTCAGGAAGATGCCAAATCGATTGCGGCCTTTAGTTGTTTTGCCGGTACCACACCACTCTGGCGCCATTTTATCTGACCATTTTTAAAGATGATCAGTGTGGGAACGCTTTGTACCTGGTAGGCAGAAGCCAGTGCGGGATTCTTATCGATATCCACTTTGAGGATGGTTGCTGAATCACCCGTCATGGATTTTAATTCTTTCAAAATCGGGGGCATCATTTTACAGGGGCCGCACCATTCCGCGGAAAAATCAACCAATACGGGTTGGTTACTGTTGATGATCCCCGAAAACGATTTTTTTTCGTTGTTTGTCGTCATATTCATTAAATATCCAGCCTTAGCCTTAGCCTTCGCCTTAAACATTACGCGTTAAGCGTTGCGCGTTGGGCATTAAACTTAGGAAGCAAAAATAGTTCCTTTATTTCTTCCCAGTTGTTTACCCTGCGGTAACCGGTATCATGCATATTGATATTATGCGTGGCGGTAAAGAGCAGTTTTTCTCCTTTGAAATGGGTCAGATTTTTTACATGGTCGTCGATCATAAAGTCGCCCGAAACAGGTTTTTTTGATCCGCAGAAAATGATCTGCTGCCAGTGAATAAACGGGAAGTGTTTTAATAACCATGCATATTTCTCTGACAGGGATTGCGGAAATTCCATGGCTGCCGAAACTATATATACATCATACAACTGATTGAGCTCCCTGATCACGGACTGGCTCCCGGGAATCACCGGGGCGGTAGCAAAAAAGCCGGGCGTATGCAGGAACTCCCGTATCCGCCGCGGTTCAGGGAAGGCTAAATCCTCCGGTTTTCCCAGTAAATCATTCCTGTCCATCTCTATGCCGGTGGACCGCTGATACCATATTATAAACTGGCTGGTGATGTCCGCCATCACATGATCCATATCTATCAAAACCCTTTGCTTTGCCATAATTCGAATTTATATTGCAAGTTAACGCAATTAATTGCATAATAATGCATAAATAATGTAATTTTGTTGCATAATATTGCAATATGTTGAAGGAAGAAAGGCTTGATTTTATCATAAACCATTTGAAATCAAATCAATCGGTAAAACTTGGCCAGCTGAGTGAAGCCCTTGCTGTTTCGGAAGACACCATCCGGAGGGATATTGAGGGCCTGGCAAAAAACGGCTTACTGACCAAGGTTAGAGGGGGCGCCATTCCGCATTCTCCCAATCCGCATAGTTTCCAGGAAAGAATGCATGTTTCTGAAAACGAAAAAATTATGATCGCC
>JABDFX010000120.1 GCA_013286315.1 Bacteroidota bacterium
TCAATCGATGGACGCACAATTCAACCCGGATAAACAACATACGCTCAAACAGGCAGTAAATATTTCAGGAACCGGACTGCATACGGGTATCATGGTCGATATGACCCTTCGCCCCGCAAATCCTGGCTATGGCTTCCAGTTTCAGCGAATTGACCTGGCTGGCAGACCATTGATCAAGGCAGACTGCGATCTGGTTACAGATACTTCCCGGGGTACTACGATCGAAGACAATGGTGCCAAAATAAGTACCATCGAGCATATTCTAGCCGCCCTGGTGGGCATGGGGGTGGATAATTGTCTGATTGAAGTAAACGGTCCTGAAATTCCCATCATCGATGGCAGTTCAGAGCCCTTTGTAGAGATCATCGAAGAAGTAGGTCTGGAAGAACAGGATGCCGCAAAAGCCTGGTATAGCATCGACAATAATATTACGCATTTTGATGAAAAGAAACGGGTGGAGATGATGGCCATGCCCTCCATGGAGTATAAAGTAACCACCCTGATAGATTTCAACAGTCCGGTTTTGGGAACCCAGCATGCGGGACTCAAATCCATGAAGGATTTTAAAACAGAAATCGCTCCCTGCCGCACGTTTTGTTTTTTACACGAGCTGGAAATGTTGCTGGACAACAACCTGATCAAGGGAGGGGATATCAATAATGCCATTGTCATTGTCGATAAAAAAGTAACGGATGATGAGATGCACCGCCTTGCCAAGGCATTCGGCCGGGAAAACATGGAAGTCAAAAGCGGCGGATACCTCAATAACCTGGAATTACGTTTTCCAAATGAACCAGCCAGGCACAAACTACTGGATGTGATCGGTGACCTCGCTTTGATCGGATATCCCATAAAAGGACACGTAATTGCCAGTCGCCCGGGGCATTCCACGAATGTAGATTTCGCAAGAAAAATCAAGCAATACATACGCAAGAACAAACACCTGAAGAATACACCGGTTTATGATCCTAATCAGCAGCCGATATTTACCAGTCAGCAGATCGAAAGAACCCTTCCCCACCGCTATCCTTTTTTACTGGTAGATAAGATCATTGAATTAACGGATACACATATTGTCGGTATCAAGAATGTGACATTTAACGAACCATTTTTTGTGGGTCATTTTCCGGGCAATCCCATCATGCCAGGTGTTTTACAGGTTGAAGCATTGGCGCAGACCGGGGGTATCCTCGCAATTAATGCCATGGCGGCCGGGGGTCAGTATGATACGTATTTTCTGAAAATAGATAATTGTAAATTCAAGGCGAAAGTAGTGCCTGGAGATACGATGGTGATGAAAATGGAATTATTAAATCCTATTCGCAGAGGGATTGTGGAGATGCGCGGAACTGTGTTTGTCGGCAATAAAATAGTGACGGAAGCAGACCTGATGGCACAGCTGGTAAAGAGAAGTTAAATTAGCAGATATGTGTCAAATAAGTTTATTTTTGTAGAGCTGGGTTGTACTCAGCATTTTTTATGAAGCAACCTGCAATAATCAAAGAAATATTACCAAGCGGGCAGCAGGCCTCACCATCAACCGATGAAAGAATGATCCATCCGCATACATATATTCATCCCAACGCACGTGTTGCCACGAACGTTAAAATAGATCCTTTTTCCGTCATCCATCAGGATGTGGAAGTGGGTGAAGGTACCTGGATAGGATCCAATGTGACGATAATGGAGGGAGCACGTATTGGAAAAAACTGCCGGATTTTCCCGGGTGCAGTAATTGCCGCCATACCGCAGGATCTTAAATTTCAGGGAGAATATTCCAACGTTTTTATAGGGGATAATACAACAATCAGGGAATTTGTTACTGTCAACCGTGGAACTAAGGACAGAGAAAAAACCTCCATAGGCAGCAATTGCCTGATTCAGGCTTATTGCCACCTGGCACACGACTGTATCGTCGGTGACTATTGCGTGATGAGTAATAATACCCAGGTAGCCGGCCATGTTATTATTGAGGATTACGCCATATTGGGTGGGATGTGTGCCATTCATCAGTTTGTAAGAATAGGTAAACATAGTTTTCTCCAGGGTGGTTCACTGGTCGGAAAGGATATTCCTCCTTATATCAAAGCAGGCAGATTACCATTGAGTTATTGTGGTGTGAATTCAGTCGGACTAAAAAGAAGAGGTTTTAGCATCGATAAGATCAACCATATCCTCGATATCTACCGGATCATTTATAATAAGGGATTAAATACATCCCAGGCCCTGGAATTTCTGGAAGAAGAATTTTCGGCTACGGATGAACGCGATGAAATCGTCACTTTTATCCGGGAAAGCGGTCGCGGCATCATCAAACGCTTTGGAAAAGGAAATATCGATGAAGATTATCCTGTCTGATGCAGGTAAACGGTTCAACCGTGAATGGATATTCCGGCATTTCGATTATCAATTTTTTTCATCGCATGCATATGCCATAACGGGCCCGAATGGTTCGGGGAAATCAACCTTACTTCAATTTGTTGCAGGCGTTCTGATGCCCAGCGAAGGCAAAATTGCTTATTACAACCCGGATGGCGAACCCAACGAAGGGTTCTTCCGATTCCTTTCAATTGCGGCCCCATATCTTGAAACGATCGAGGAAATGACGGCTATTGAATTACTTAAGTTTCATCATCAATTCAAACCCCTGATGAGCGGAATGCCCGTTTCACAAATCCTGGAAAAAGTCGGTTTAAAGGATGCAGCCGACAAGCAGATACGTTATTATTCCTCGGGCATGAAACAGAGGTTAAAACTCGCACAGGCTTTTTTTTTCAGATACGCCTGTTTTGCTGCTCGATGAACCCACCACAAACCTGGATGGACCGGGGATCGCCATGTATCATGAACTGATACAGGACTTTACCGCAGAAAGACTGCTGATTATTAGCTCTAATGATCCGATGGAATATTCCTTTTGCCAGACCGTGCTTGACATGAAGGATCTGAAGAGTATGGGAGTATGAGGGTATGGGAGTATGGGAGTGGTAGGAAATTTCATTTAACTCCCATACTCCCATACTCCCATACTCTCATACTTGTCTTATCTCTGGCTCGCGATCAGTAGATTCAGGTCAGTATATTTCAGATCAAACCGCTGACTCAAATGAAAGTTTGTCAGCGCGCCTTTGAACATGTAAATCCCACTGCGTAAATGGATCTTGTGCCAAACCAGATTGTCGAATCCGCCTTCTTCCGAAGCTTCCAGCAGCAAAGGCGTAATTACATTGCTGATGGCCTGGGAGGCTGTTCTGGCAAAACCGGAGGGGATATTTGGAACACAATAGTGGATAACTCCGTATTTAATGAATACCGGATGTTCATGTGAGGTGATTTCAGAAGTCTCAAAACATCCTCCGCGATCGATACTTACATCTATGATCACACTGCCCGTGCGCATATTACTGACCATTTCTTCGGTTACAACAACCGGGGTGCGCCCGGATTGGGAGCTGAGTGCACCAACGGCTACTTCACAGCTTTTCAATTGTTTGGAAAGAATACGCGGTTCTATAACGGAGGTGTATATGCGAAATCCGATGTTATTCTGCAATCTTTTTAAACGGGAAACACTATTGTCAAATACTTTCACCGAAGCACCGAGTGCAAGAGCAGCGCGCGCAGCATATTCTCCTACGATCCCCGCTCCCAAAATGATGACTTTCGTGGGTGGTATACCGGAAATTCCGCCGAGTAATACTCCTTTACCATGATTAGCCGAACTCAAATACTGTGCAGCGACCAACATGACGGCGCCGCCGGCAATCTCACTCATACTGCGTACAATGGGATAACTTCCACTCTCATCCTTCAGGTTTTCAAAAGAAATTCCGGTAATACGCTTTTCCATCATTTTCTGAAGCAACTCAGATTTGAGCGCCGACAGGTGGATGGGCGAAATAATGGTCTGATTCATCTGTAATAACGGAAGATCTTCTTCCACCACCGGGGCAGATTTTACAAGGGTTGGGCATTTATATACCTCCGCTTTTTCATAAATGATACGGGCGCCGGCTTCACTATAATCCTTATCTCCATAGTGGGCAGCTTCACCTGCATTGTGTTCGATTAAAACTTCATGGCCGTTGCTGATCAGCACGCTCACGGCCTCAGGCGTCAATCCGATCCTGTTTTCCTGAAAGGCCGTTTCTTTGGGCACTCCAATTAGCAGCATACTGGATTTTGGCTTTACGTCCAAAGTCTCTTCAAGGGTTTCATAACTGAATGATGTGCTTATATACGGTTTACTATGTTGCGACATGATGTAAGGGCGTTTGACTCCGGATGGACCGTTACGCGGGAGTGAAAATTACAATTTTATCCTGAAATCTTTCCAATAACTGAAGGTTACTATTTTCCGGGTGCGTTCATTGATCGTTTCCAGTGAAACGCCGAAGCTATCATCAGGGAAAATACCCGGCGCACGGTCCGGCCATTCCACGAGGCAGATTTCTCCGGAATATAAACAGTCTTCAACCCCGGCCTGTACGGCCTCCTCCTCATCTTTTAGCCGGTAAAGATCCAGGTGATAAATAATACCTCCTGTGAAACTGTATTCATTGATAATTGAAAATGTAGGGCTTCCTACCGTTTCTTTCACGTTTTTTGCACTACACAATGCCCGGATAAAACTCGTTTTACCCGCACCCATGTTCCCTTTGAAAGCATATATTTTTTTATCAGGGAAGGATTCCCAGAAAACCCGGGCCAGGTCATCGATTTCCGGCAGGGTATAAATCCGTTCCATTCAACAAAGATAGCCCTATGCTGTTTTATGAGATGAAAAGCGGTACGGCCGAAATTCGGTAAATTTGCAACCTGCGTTTTGATAAAACAGAATGGAAACAGTTAATTGGAAGGTAGAAGGAATGAGTTGCAGCGCCTGTGCGCAAACAATCAATGGTTTTCTTGAAAAAAAAGGCATGAAGGATGTGCGTGTCAGCCTCACGGCTGGGGAGGCACATTTTCAGAATGTTCCAGGGTTGCCCGAACAGGAACTCAAAAAAGGAATTGAAGGTCTTGGCTATCACGTTGCGGAGGAAACATCAAACAAAAAATACTCCAACAAGTTTGTTCGTTATCTTACTATTTGTATTCCTTTTACACTGATTTTGCAATTGCATATGCTGGGTCATATGCCGCTCCTGCATTGGCTTATGAACCCCTGGGCCCAACTGGTCTTATGTTTGCCGGTTTATGTGACAGGCATGTATTATTTTGGCAGAAGCGCGGTTCATAGTCTTCTTCAACGTTCTACGAATATGAATGTGCTTATAGCGCTGGGCGCAACCGCTGCATTTTTTTATAGTTTGATGGGAACCCTGTTCGGTCTCGGCGAATCCTATCTTTTTTATGAAACCTCGGCGGCTATTATTACGCTGGTGTTCATAGGAAATTATATCGAAGAGCGGTCCCTGCAAACAACACAGCATTCGCTTACCCGACTGGTGAAAACTCAAAAAGTGACCGCGAATATGATTGCATTTGATGATCAGCACCAGGAGATTATATTTCCGGTAGACAGCATGCAATTAAAATCGGGAGATCTTGTGCTGATCCGCAATGGGGAACAAATACCCGCCGATGCAAAAATCCTTTGGGGAGAAGGGCAGGTGGATGAAGCTATAATCACAGGTGAAAGCCTTCCGGTAAATAAAAATCCACGTGATCTGATCATCGGCGGATCAATGTTAACGTATGGAAGTCTCAAGGCTCAGGTAACGGCTTCCGCCAGGGATTCTGTGTTGTCTAACGTGATTGATCTGGTGAAACGGGCGCAAACGGACAAACCAAAAATTCAATTGCTGGCTGATCGTATCAGTGCTGTTTTCGTTCCGGTTGTTATCGGGATTGCTCTGCTGACCTTTCTGCTAAACGATCTTGTTTACCATGACGTTGGGTCCTCGCTGATGAAAAGCATCGCAGTACTTGTAATTGCTTGTCCCTGTGCGATGGGCCTGGCTACTCCGGCTGCCATTGCGGTTGGACTCGGGCGGGCAGCCAGGAATGGCATATTGTTCAGGAAGGCAGACAGTCTTGAGTTATTTAACAAAATCAGCCAGGTTGTTTTTGACAAAACGGGAACACTTACTACAGGGTCATTTAGTATAAAAGAATTTAAAATACTCGACCGGTCTATGGATGAAATGGAATTCAGGAAAATTATGTTCTCCCTGGAGAAATATTCCAATCATCCGATTGCAAAATCTCTAACCGTTGCCTGGAAGAGTCAACCGGAGTTACGGTGGAATAAAATTGCAGAGATTAAGGGTTACGGAATTCAGGCGACCAGTTTGCAGGGTGATGAATATAAGGCCGGTTCCACCGCCTTCATCGGAGATGTTCCGGCAGATCACACGATCTGGCTGAAGAAGAATAATCAAATCGCAGGCTGGGTTGATATGCATGATGAAATTCGACCTGAAGCGTCAGCTGTGATTGCATATTTCAAAAAACGGAAGATTAAGACTATTCTTCTCAGCGGCGACCTCAGGCAGAAATGCGTCGATGTAGCTTCAGCCCTGGGTGTGGATGAAGTGATGGCTGAACAAACACCACAGCAGAAATTGCAGCAGCTTGAGAGGTTAACCAGTTTGTCACCAACCGCGATGGTGGGCGACGGTATCAACGATGCGCCTGCACTTGCTAAGGCAAGTGTAGGAATTTCAATGAGTGACGCTTCACAGATTGCCATGCAAACGGCTGATGTGGTTTTGATGAACAGCGGATTAAAAAAATTACCACTGGCCATGCAGCTCGGGACACATACATTTCTTACCATCCGCCAGAATTTATTCTGGGCTTTTTTTTATAATGTGCTGGCGATACCGGTGGCGGCTTTTGGATTATTGACCCCGTCCGTAGCAGCTGCGGCCATGGCGTTCAGTGATGTGGTCCTTCTGATCAATTCTTCGCGCTTATTTGTTAAAAAGCTACTGTAAATTGGGTTCTAATCTCGAATATGAAGGCAGCTGAAGTCCTAAAACAATATTGGAAGCACGATTCATTCCGGCCACAGCAGGAAGAGATTGTGAATTCTATATTGAATGGTCATGATACACTTGCACTGCTTCCTACGGGAGGAGGCAAATCCGTTTGCTTTCAGGTACCAACCATCGTGAAAGAAGGAC
>JABDFX010000121.1:0-6930 GCA_013286315.1 Bacteroidota bacterium
AGCACATTTGCCTCAGGCCGCGAAACCGGTGCAACCGGTCGTTGCAAAAGCCGTAAAGACGGAAGATAAAAAACCAGTCTTTAAACAACAGGTAAAAAATACGAGCCCCGTAACGGTGAAGCCGGAACCAAAAAAGCCGGTCGTAGCACCCGTGAAGGCGGTTAAAGTTGTTATACCCGACATAAAAACGAAAACGGTTCGTAAGTATGAACCGGAATTTACAAAATCCGTACTGGATATCCACCAGCAGGAACAAACCGGACCCACCATGAGATATAGTGATTCAGAGTTAACAGAGTTCAGGGAATTGATTACCAAAAAGCTGGATTCAGCCAAAAAAGAACTGGCTTACCTTCAGGGTCTTATTACAAGACGTGACGAAATGGGAGGAGATGAAACGGATAACCGTTACATGACAATGGAAGATGGAAGTATGAGTATGGAGCGTGAGCAATTGAGTCAGATGGCGAGCCGCCAGATCACATTCATTGATCATCTCGAAAAAGCCATGATGCGAATTGAAAATAAGACCTATGGCATCTGCAGGGTTACCGGTAAGCTGATCGATAAAGCAAGATTGAAAGCCGTTCCTCACGCTACACTCAGCATAGAGGCCAAACAAACGATGAATAAATAAGCTTGGGGCGTGAGGCGTAAGGCTTCATGCCCCCGGCCTCCAGCTTAATATGCAATCCCGGCTGCTTTTTATTATAATAGCGCTCGCATTGGGCGCGGTTCTCCCTATGCAGGCCGCTATCAACTCCCGGCTGGCAAAAACTGCCGGCAGTCCCATCATGTCTGCTTTTGTGTCCTTTGCAATTGGGACCATAGCGCTGATGTTGTTTCTCGTTATATCAGGCCAGTTTAAATTTGGATATGTCTCTTCCCGATCGCCCTGGTGGATCTGGACAGGTGGATTGCTGGGAACTTTTTTTGTAGCAGGTATAGTTTATATTCTACCCAAGCTGGGCGTGGTTTTATCGTTCAGCCTGGTTCTGGCAGGACAAATGTTCATCGCCATTTTATTTGATCAATTTGGTTGGTTGGGCGTAGCGGTAAGGGAAATTTCCCCCGGTAAAATTATCGGTGCAGTTCTGTTAATAGTAGGAGTAGTTCTAATAAGAAAATATTAATAGCACTTCCAGTCTTCCAAACTTCCACACTTACTTGATTTCCTGCATATCCACCAGCTTCTTGTAAAAACCGTTTTTTGATACCAGTTCTTCATGTGTGCCTCTTTCAACGATGGCTCCATGTTGTAATACAATGATTTCATCAGCATGCCGGATGGTACTGAGACGGTGGGCGATTACAACGCAGGTTCTGTTCTGCATCATATTATTTATTGCATCCTGAACAAGTCTTTCGCTTTCCGTGTCGAGGGATGATGTGGCTTCATCCAAAATAAGGATCGGTGGATTTTTTAAAACGGCGCGGGCGATCGTTACTCTTTGCCTTTCACCCCCACTGAGTTTGGAACCACGGTCTCCGATATTTGTCTGATAGCCATTTTCTTTCTGTATGATAAATTGATGGGCATTTGCCACCCTTGCGGCTTTTTCGATTTCTTCCAAGGACGCATCCGGCGTCCCAAGCGCAATGTTGGCTGCAATCGTATCATTAAATAACACCGGTTCCTGAGTTACAATACTCATTTGTACCCGTAAAGAATGCAGGGAATAATTTTTAATATTAACAGCGTCCACATATAATCCGCCTCCACTTACATCGTGGAATCGGGGTATCAGGTCAGCCAGGGTTGACTTACCGGCTCCGGACGAACCCACCAGCGCAATCGTCTTTCCTTTCTCAATTTTCAGATCGATATGATGCAATACTTCCGCATCTTCATAGGCAAAACTTACATCTTTGAATTCTATATTTTTTTTGAATTCTTTAAAGGGAGTGGGATTTGCCGGCTCCTTAATGACAATATCAGCATGTAAAATTTCTTCAATGCGTTTAATGGCAGCGGTTCCGCGCTGCGCATTGTAAAATGCCGTTGAAAGGGATTTTGCAGGATTTATGATCTGGGTAAAGATGGCGATATAGGCAATAAACCCTTCCGGCTGTAATGCGAATTTGTGTCCGAGAATCAATTGGCCGCCAAAAAATAAAATGCAGCAGAGAACAATTACACCCAAAACTTCCGACATCGGCGAGGCCATATCCCGGCGAAAAATAATTTTATTCTTTACCTGATTCAGATAGTTGTTTGTCTGAAAGAATTTATTCTTCAGAAATTTTTCTGCGTTGAATGCTTTGATCACACGCAATCCGCCCAGGGTCTCATCCAGAATCGACATGAGTATACCTAATTGCTCCTGAGCAATATTGGATTGTTTTTTTAGTGAACGGCTCACACGTCCTATGATGAAACCCGTCAGCGGAAGTAATACGAATAAAAAAATGGATAAAGGCGGGCTGAGAAAAACCAGGGTAAACAAGATAACGAGGATGGTGAGTGGTTCGCGGAACACACCCTCCAGGGTACTGATCACACTCCATTCTATTTCGTTGATATCGTTGCTCATTCGGCTGATGAGATCACCCTTGCGCTGTTCTGTAAAAAATCCAAGCGGCAGGTCCAGGATCTTCGCAAAAAGATCTGAACGCAGCCGGTTTAATACGCGGTTACGCATGGGCCCGAGAATCCTGAGAGATAAATAAAGAAAAAGATTCTTAAAAAAAATGGAAAATATAATAATGACACAAATGGCGCCCAAAGCATAAACCTTATCATGTTCCCGTATCAGAATTCCAAGAATGTATTTGATATAGTCCAATACACTCGAAGCGGAAAATGTTACCCGTGGCATTTGATCAATCATTTTTTCATTTCCGAACAAAAGTTGAAGGAAAGGAACCAACATCGTTAGAGAAACCAGGGAAAATAAAACGGAAAGAAGGTTGAGAATGAAGTAGAGGGCCACATATCCTTTCTGATCACTCAGATATTTCAGAATCGTCGAAAATCTTTTCATTATAGCTGGATGGTGCGTAAACCCGTAAATTTACACTGAAATCGGCAATGATATGAAAGAAGGTAAACGCCAGAAACAGGTTAGTGCTTTATTACTGGAAGAGATTAACAAGATATTTCAAAAACTGGGGTTGAACATGATACAAGGCGGGATGGTTTCCATTTCTTCGGTCAAAATCACACCGGACCTGTTTGAAGCACGGATTTATTTGAGCTTTTATCAGATACCGAAACCGCAGGATGCATTGAAACTGATTGAGGACAGGGCCTGGGAAATCAAACGCGACCTGGTAAGCTCCATCCGCAATCAGCTGAGAAGTATGCCCCAGCTTACCTATTATATCGATGATTCGCTGGAATATGTAGACAAAATGGAAACATTATTCAAAGAAATCAATGAGACGAAACCTGACAAGGGAAATGAATCCTGAATTAATTTATCTGCTTTGAAGATCCTTTTCGCCTGGCGTTATTTTAAAGCAAAGAAATCCACCAACGCCATTAACATTATTTCATGGGTTAGTGTAAGCGCCATTATTCTGGGAACAGCATCCCTGATTGTGTTATTGAGCGTATTCAATGGTCTTGAAGACCTGGTTCGTTCACTCTATACTTCTTTTTATACGGATGTAAAAATATCTCCTGCATCAGGAAAGTTCATGCATATTCCCAATACAAGTTTGCTCAGACTGAAACAGATGGATGGCATTGTCGGTTATTCTTTAACGGTAGAAGATCAGGCTTTGCTTCAATACAATAATAATATGCTACCGGTATTATTGAAAGGAGTCGATGAGAATTACAAAAATATAAACGGATTATCACAAAATATTTTTAAGGGCAATTACCAGGTCGGCTCTGCAGATCATCCTTTGGCGGTGCTTGGGGCAGGGGTTGAATTTACATTGGATATAGAATCAGATCGTTCTGTAGTGCCGATGACCGTAAATCTCTTTCGTAATGGGGTTATTAACCCTTCCGATGCAGCTTCTGCCATACGTACAGACGCTTTGACTTCTGCGGGAACTTTCAAGATTCAGGAAGATTTTGATAATCATTATGTGATTACGAATCTTGGATTTATGCAGCGTATGCTGGGACTGGACTCGAACCAGTACGGGGCTATAGAAATTGCCCTGAAGGATGGCCGTTTAAACAGTGACATAAAAAAGAAACTACAGTCAATATTTGGAACCGGATTCCTCATCAGGTCAAGGGATGAACAAAATCAGACATTATTCGGTACCATGAAGATGGAAAAATGGGTGATCTACATTATCCTTACTCTCATATTGATTGTAGCTGCATTTAATATTGTGGGTGCATTGACCATGCTGGTACTTGAAAAAAAGAAAGATATCCAGGTATTAAAAGCCATGGGAGCTGATAACCGCTTTATCCAGCAGATTTTTCTAAACGAAGGAATTCTATTGGGTGTGATTGGTGGGGGACTTGGATTTCTGCTCGCTATTTTGCTTTGCTGGATGCAGGTCAATTTTAAACTGGTACCTCTGGAAGGAAATTTTCTGATTGATTATTATCCGGTTAAATTGATCCCGGGAGATTTTATACTTGTCGGCGGCACAATCCTGATCGTTGTGTTGTTGGCATCCTGGTTGCCGGCAAGAAAAGCGGCCTTGCAGCCCTTTGAGCTAAAAACCTAAGAACAACACAAGTCTGGAAGTCTGGAAGTATGGATGTAGTAGTTTAATAAGTTAGTTATAGTAAATTTTCAGACTTCCAGTCTTCCAGACTTCCAGTCTTGTGTTAGTAGTCCCCGAGCGTTTCAGGAAGTTGTGCCAGGGCTTTGGCCAATTGTTCATCACTGGGGGCAATGCCGTGCCAGCCATGATCGTTCTCCATAAAGTCCACACCCTTTCCCATAATAGTATGCATAAGAATAGCAATCGGCTGACCTTTGCCAGTCAGGGATTTGGCTTCTCTAAGAGTAACCAATAATTCGTCCATTTGATTTCCATTGGTTTCCAGCGTTTTCCAGCCAAAAGCATCGAATTTCTGACGGATATTGCCCAAATTCATCACAGAATCTGTCGTTCCGTCAATTTGCTGGTGGTTCCAGTCAACTGTCGAAATCAGGTTGTCAACTTTATGATGGGCTGCAAACATCAATGCTTCCCAATTCTGGCCCTCATCCAACTCACCATCGCCATGCAGCGAGAATACAATATTTGAATCTTTATTGAGTTTTTTACTTAAGGCTGCACCGATAGCAACGCTCAGGCCCTGGCCCAGGGAACCACTGGCTACTCGTACGCCCGGCAGGTGTTCGTGGGTGGTAGGATGACCTTGTAACCGGCTATTCAATTTTCGGAATGTAGCAAGCTCTTTTAAATCAAAATAACCGGACCGGGCAAGGGTTGAATAAAATACGGGTGATATATGACCATTGCTGAGGAAGAAAATGTCCTCATTTTTGCCATCCATTGAAAATTTCGGATCATGTTTCATGACGTCGAAATAGAGGGCGGTAAAAAAATCTGCGCATCCCAAAGACCCTCCGGGATGACCGCTGGAAGCACCGTGTACTATTCTGAGAATATCCCGCCGGATTTGCGAAGCAACAGCCTTTAAATCAGCCATATAAATTTTTTATTTCAAAGTGCGCAAAGCTAAAGGAAATTATTTACCCCGGCCACGGAACATATTAAACTTTTGTTCTAACTTGCCTGCTCATACGCTCAGTGACATTGATAACATTGCTCGTCAGAATGTCTTGAATTCCAGCACGCTAAATCTGAACGAACGAAGGAAAGGTTAAGGCTTGATTTTGGCAATGATAGAAATTATTTAATGTAAACCGAGGTACATGTTTGACGTATTACTTTCGCTTTCCATATCATTCACCATTACTTTTCTGGCGATTCCTGTAATTATTAATGTGGCGGACATGAAGAAACTTTTTGACGTGCCGGATGCACGCAAAATTCATCAGGTCGCGATCACTCCCCTGGGTGGCATTGGCATTTTTGCAGGTTTTGTTTTTGGATGCCTGCTTACTATCAATTTTAAATATTCTTCCGAATTCCAATATTTTATTGCGGCCACCATGGTCATCTTTTTTTTAGGATTGAAAGATGATATCCTCGTGCTTACGCCAATAAAGAAATTCATAGGCCAGGTGCTTGCCGCCTTCCTGATCATTTATTACGGTCGTATACAAATCCGGAGTATGCATGGTTTTTTCGGCATCCATGAATTACCCGAAATGTTCAGCCTGCTGATTTCCTATTTCTCCGTTATAGTAATTATCAATTCATTTAATCTGATTGATGGAGTAGACGGGTTGGCCGGCATGCTCGGATTGATGTCTTCCGCGCTTTTCGGGATCTATTTCTTTATGAATGCATCTGGCATGGAACCCTATTATGTGCTCGCATTTTCATTGTGCGGAAGCCTGATTGCATTTCTTATTTTTAATTTTCAGCCGGCTAAAATATTTATGGGCGACACGGGATCCCTGCTGGTTGGGGTAGTGAATGCGATTTTAGTTCTCAAATTTATTGATCCGGGAGATGGCCCTGAATCAGTAAATCCGATTGTATCTTCCCCCGCCATCGGCTTTACCGTTCTCATGATACCGTTGCTCGATACGCTTCGGGTGTTTGCCATACGCATTTTCAAACGTCGTTCTCCTTTTAGTCCCGACAGGAACCATATTCATCACCTCCTTTTGGATCGGGGTCTTTCTCACCGTACCATTACCCTTTTGCTGGTAGCCATCAACGTGAGTATGGTCGTATTTGTTTATCTGGCAAGATCCCTGGGATGCACCATCCTGATTTTATCGGTTATTGCAATTTTCTTCTCATTTATAGCAATCGCTTATTATTCCAGATCCCGGGATTCCTTAACATGGGAAACGGATGGAATTGATAAAAACGAAAAGGTAAAGGAATCGAAATTGGTTACCTTTATCCGCGATAGTA
>JABDFX010000121.1:6940-7027 GCA_013286315.1 Bacteroidota bacterium
GTCTTTGGGATGCTGGAACAAAAAAATTAATCAGCCGCATCAGTAAAAAAAGTTGAACTTAGAATTACATCTATGTCTGATGAACTA
>JABDFX010000122.1 GCA_013286315.1 Bacteroidota bacterium
TTATTATGATACTGGGTGGATCCACGAATGCCGTGTTGCATCTGATAGCGATGGCAAAAAGCGTCAATGTTCCGCTGACTCAGGATGATTTTCAATCGATCAGCAATAAAATTCCGGTACTCGCGGATTTCAAACCCAGCGGCAAATATCTGATGGAAGATCTGCACCAGTATGGAGGCGTACCGGCCGTAATGAAATATTTATATAAAAATGGATTATTACATGGTGACTGCCTCACAGTTACCGGAAATACGGTCGCAGAAAATCTAAAGCAAGCACCTGATTTGGATTTTGACCGGCAAAAAATAATCATGCCTCTGGACAAGCCGTTGAAAAAGACCGGGCATTTGCAAATATTATACGGCAACCTGGCTGAAGGTGGCAGTGTTGCGAAAATAAGTGGTAAGGAAGGAGAAAGATTTGAAGGAACGGCCAGGGTATTTGATGGTGAGCATGATCTGATCAGTGGAATAAAATCCGGCAAAGTACATGCGGGTGATGTTGTGGTGATCCGGAATATTGGGCCGAAGGGTGCACCTGGTATGCCCGAAATGTTAAAGCCAACCGGTGCCATCATCGGGGCTGGTCTTGGAAAAACGGTGGCCCTGATTGCAGATGCACGTTTCAGTGGTGGAACACATGGTTTTGTTGTGGGTCATATTACACCTGAAGCTTATGAAGGTGGTTTAATCGGACTTGTGGAAGACAATGATATCATCGAAATCGATGCGACTAAAAATGCCATCACACTAAAAGTAAGTAAGGATATTATTGCTGAAAGAAAGAAAAAATGGAAACAGCCGGCATTGAAAGCCACGAGTGGAGTTCTGTTTAAATATGCACGAGTCGTGAAGGATGCTTCGCAGGGATGTGTTACGGATGAAGCTTAACGCTTAACGCTTAACGCGCAACGCTTAACGCAACTGTCAACTAAAATATTTGTATTTATAAAATATAGAATAATGGAAACGCTGGAAATAAAAAAAGACAACAAGTCTAAGGCAAAACAAAAGACGAGGAAATTATCCGGATCGGCAGCCTTGCTGGAAGTATTTCTTTCAGAAAAAGTGGAAACGATTTTCGGATATCCGGGCGGAGCCATAATGCCGATCTACGATGCTTTATATGACTACCAGCAAAAATTGAAACACGTGCTGGTGCGTCATGAACAGGGCGCTATACATGCCGCACAGGGTTATGCGCGTGCTTCAGGCAAAACGGGAATCGTATTTGCCACAAGCGGTCCGGGCGCTACAAACCTCGTTACCGGTCTTGCAGATGCGATGATCGACAGTACACCATTGGTTTGTATTACCGGGCAAGTATATGCGCACCTGCTTGGCACCGATGCGTTTCAGGAAACAGATGTCATTAATATCACCACTCCCGTTACCAAATGGAATTATCAAATTACTGATGCAACGGAAATACCGAATGTTCTGGCAAAGGCATTTTATCTCGCGGCCAGTGGCCGGCCGGGACCCGTACTGATAGATATTACCAAAAACGCACAAATCCAGGAATTTGATTTTGAAGAATATATTCCCTGTGAACATATACGCAGTTACCGTCCAAAACCGATCGTACGTAAAAAATATCTGGAAGAAGCGGCGAAGCTGATTAATGAAGCGAAAAAACCATTTGTGATTTTTGGCCAGGGTGTTATGCTAGGTGAAGCAGAAACAGAATTTAAAAATTTCATCGAGAAATCAGGAATACCTGCAGCATGGACAATACTGGGAATGAGTGCTATTCCCACGGATCATCCGCTGGCTGTTGGCATGTTGGGAATGCATGGGAATTATGGTCCGAACGTGCTCACCAATGAATGCGATATTTTAATTGCCGTAGGTATGCGCTTCGACGACCGGGTGACGGGCAGGCTGGACAAATACGCAAAACAGGCAAAAGTGATTCATCTGGATATTGACCCGGCAGAAATCGATAAAAATGTAAAAACCACCGTTTCAATCTGGGGCGACTGTAAGGAAACCCTTCCTTTACTCACCCAACTCGTTGATAAAAAATCACACACCGCGTGGCATCAGAAATTTAAAGACTTTCAGAAACAGGAAGATGAAAAATGTATTTATCCTGAAATGCATCCTGACACGAATGTTCTTTCAATGGGTGAAGTGATCGATGCGTTGAATGAACTAACCGGCGGCAATGCGGTTCTCGTTACCGACGTAGGCCAGCACCAGATGGTAACCTGTCGTTACGCAAAATTTAATGAATCGAAAAGCAATATTACTTCAGGGGGGCTAGGCACCATGGGTTTTGCATTACCGGCGGCCATTGGTGCAAAATTCGGTGCTCCGCAAAGGGAAGTGATTGCCATCGCGGGAGACGGTGGATTCCAGATGACACTGCAGGAATTGGGCACTATCATGCAATCAGGCCTTAATGTCAAAATTATTGTATTGAATAATCAGTTTCTCGGCATGGTTCGGCAGTGGCAGGAGCTTTTTAACGACAGAAGATATTCTTTCGTGGATATTCAAAGCCCCGATTTCGTTGAGCTCGCAAAATCCTACCGGATTGCAGGACAAAAAGTGACCGAACGTTCGGCATTGAAGAAAGCGTTGAAGGATATGCTTGATAGTCCCGAAGCGTATTTGCTTGATATAATGGTAGGAAAAGAAAACAATGTATTCCCGATGGTACCTCAGGGATGCAGTGTTAGTGAGATTAGGCTATCATAAGTATGGAAGTGTGGAAGTATGGAAGTATGGAAATTTATAGTTAATAGTTAATAAGTGATTTATGGAGGATGAGGTTTTAACAGAAATTCCGGTTCGGTACAATCGTATCAAAGATGATACAGAGAGGTTGTCCTTTCAAATGAATTCTGATTTATTTACCGGAAGTCTTTTGAAAACCCTTGTTGCGTCAAAGAAATCCAGCCGAATACTGGAACTTGGAACAGGAGGCGGTTTGGCGACATCCTGGATATTGGATGGCATGGATCAGCAGGCAAAGCTTCTGACAATAGAAAATAATGCTGCTCTCTGGGAGATTGCCAAAGAACAACTGACAGATCCCCGGATTGAATTTTTACTCGTTGATGGATACAAATGGCTGAAGGATTATCAGGGTGAAAAGTTCGATTTGATTTTTGCAGATGCGATGCCCGGAAAATACGATTTGTTTGAGGAAACGATTCATCTGCTGAAAGCCGGAGGTTTTTATGTAATTGATGATATGCTGCCACAACCGAACTGGCCCCCCGGCCATGCAGAAAAGGCAGATGCTTTCATTAAAATACTGGAATCGAGAAGAGATCTTATTCTGACAAAATTGAAATGGTCAACCGGAATCATCATCGCAGTGAAAAAATAAATTATCATACTATACATACAAGGAGTTCAGCTTTTAATGTTTCTTATTTACTTTTTAATATATGACTATGATCAAACAGGAATTCACCATAACCGTATATACCGAAAACCAGATCGGTTTGCTC
The DNA here is from genome assembly GCA_013286315.1 of Bacteroidota bacterium. Classification (GTDB taxonomy): domain Bacteria; phylum Bacteroidota; class Bacteroidia; order Chitinophagales; family Chitinophagaceae; genus Puia. Next base: position 3,467 of record JABDFX010000122.1, read on the forward strand.
AATCGTATTGCGATCATCTTTTCAAGGAGAAAGATCAATATTGAAAGCATGAATACGTCTCCTTCGGAAATTGACGGCATTCACCGGTTTACTATTGTTATCAATGAAACGGAAGAAGTAGTGAAAAAGCTTTGCCGCCAGATTGAAAAACAGGTAGAGGTACTCAAAGCATACTTTAATCAAAACGATGAAATCGTATGGCAGGAGCTCGCTTTATATAAGGTATCCACTGATCAGATCGTGGAAAAAGTAAAAGTGGAGAGACTTCTGAGAAAATATGGGGCACGCGCCGTAGTGATCCGTAAAGATTATACGGTTTTTGAAACCACCGGCCACCGAGAAGAGACCGATGGTTTGCTGGAGGCCCTGGAGCCATATGGAGTGATTGAATTCGTTCGAAGTGCGAGAGTAGCCATCATCAATGAGAGTAGTGGTTTCCACGAAAAGCTAAAAGAATTTGAGCAAACCGAACCCGGAGAATTAGTAATAGAGAATGAATATCTCGACAAGAAGGATGAGGTTTTCAGCATGTAAAGAGCGTAAAGCAGAAAGCTCAAAGCATTTTAATGGCGGTCAGCGGATGAAAGGCGACATATAAGCCCTAAGCACTGCGCTTTAACCTTTAGCTATAAAATTGATTTTAATAACAAAAATAAATACCAAAAAATGGCAACATTAAATTTCGGCGGAACAGATGAAACAGTTGTAACCCGCGAAGAATTCCCGCTTTCGAAAGCCCAGGAGGTTTTGAAAAATGAAGTGGTAGCGGTGATCGGATATGGTGTGCAGGGACCGGGTCAGGCCTTGAACCAGAAGGACAATGGAATAAATGTAATTGTAGGTCAGCGGAAAAATTCAAAGACCTGGGATAAAGCCATCCGGGACGGTTTCGTGCCGGGAGTAACTCTTTTTGAAATTGAAGAAGCTCTGGAAAAAGGCACGATTATATGTTACTTATTAAGTGACGCCGCCCAGATTGAATTATGGCCGACGGTTAAAAAACATCTGACCAAGGGAAAAGCACTTTATTTTTCTCATGGATTTGGCATTACGTTTAAAGAACAAACGGGTATTATTCCACCGGCTGATGTGGATGTATTCCTGGTGGCGCCAAAAGGTTCAGGAACATCTTTGAGAAGAATGTTCCTTCAGGGCCGTGGACTGAACAGCAGTTATGCGATCTTCCAGGATGCGACAGGACGGGCCAAGGATCGGGTGATTGCTTTGGGAATTGCCGTTGGCAGTGGTTACCTTTTTGAAACCAATTTCAAAAAAGAAGTATACAGCGATTTGACCGGAGAACGTGGTACATTGATGGGAGCGATTCAGGGCATTTTTGCTGCCCAATATCAGGTTCTGCGCGATAAGGGACACAGCCCATCCGAAGCATTCAACGAAACCGTGGAGGAACTCACACAAAGTCTCATGCCTCTGGTTGCTGAGAATGGAATGGATTGGATGTATGCCAATTGTTCAACTACAGCGCAACGCGGCGCGCTGGATTGGTGGAAAAAATTCCGTGATGCCACAGCCCCTGTTTTCAAGGAACTGTATGACAGCGTTGCTTCCGGAAAAGAATCCCAGCGATCTATCGACAGTAACAGCAAGAAAGATTACCGTGAAAAACTGGAAGTTGAGCTGAAAGAATTGCGCGACAGCGAAATGTGGCAGGCTGGAAAAACAGTCAGAAGCCTGCGCCCCGAAAATCAGGCCGCACCGGTTTTAAAATCAGATAAGAAGCTGGCAGAAAAAGTATAATTATGGAATCATCTACAAGTACCCGCACACTGGATGTTCGGGGAGCCGCTGAAAGACTAAAAAAAATTGTGATCAGGACGCCACTGGTTTTAAATCAGAATCTCTCCCGACGATATCAGTGTAATATTTATCTGAAAAGGGAGGATCTGCAGGTTGTGAGATCCTATAAGATACGGGGTGCATACAATATGATGAGCAGTTTCCCCGAAGAAATCCTGAAAAAAGGTGTGGTATGCGCCAGTGCAGGCAATCATGCACAGGGATTTGCCTATTCCTGCAGGAAACTCAACGTGAAAGGTGTAGTGTTCATGCCCATCATTACACCAAAACAAAAAGTGGATCAGACCCGGATGTTTGGTGAAAATTTTGTCGACATCAAACTCATTGGTGATACATTCGATGATTGTGCTGTGGCGGCGAAAAAATTTACCATTGACAACCTGATGACTTTTATACCGCCGTTCGAGGACCTGCGTATTATAGAGGGTCAGGCAACCGTTGGACTGGAAATACTCGATGAGCTTTCAGATATCGATTATCTTTTCGTTCCGGTCGGTGGTGGTGGATTGGCTTCCGGCACCGGCACATATTTCAAGACCTATTCACCCAAAACTAAAATTATCGGGCTGGAGCCGGAAGGTGCACCTTCCATGGCAGAGGCATTTAAGGCCGGTGAACCGGTAACCCTGGAAAAAATAGACCGGTTTGTGGATGGTGCCGCCGTAAAAAGAACCGGGGAGCTTACATTTTCTATTTGTCGCGAGGTGCTGGATGCTTTGGACCTGGTACCGGAGGGGCGCGTATGTACCACCATACTCAAATTATATAATGAGGAAGCTATCGTAGTTGAACCGGCGGGAGCCCTGTCGATTGCAGGATTGGAAAACCGAGCGTCAGAAATCAAGGGCAAGAATGTCGTCTGTATCGTGAGCGGGAGTAACAATGATATTGACCGCATGCCGGAGATCAAGGAACGCTCCCTTCAATATGAAGGACTCAAGCATTATTTTCTGATCCGTTTCGCTCAACGACCGGGAGCTCTGAAGGAGTTCGTAAATAATGTTTTGGGACCCAGTGACGACATTACCCGGTTTGAATATATGCAAAAGACAGATAAGGAATCCGGACCAGCCGTTGTTGGAATCGAACTGGTCAGCCGTGCTGATTACGACAGGCTAATGGAGAATATGAGAAAATATCAAATTGATTTTACGGAAATTAACAAAAGTGATACGCTTTTCAGTCTGTTGGTGTAGGATTGGACAAGCAAAAAAGGAGATGTGTAACCTAAAAAATGACTTGAACAAATGAATCGGGCATATGTTTCTAATGAACAAGTCACCATGAAGAATTTTAAGGATTGAGACGTTTAAAAGTTTTGGCAAGGGGGCATTCAGCTTTATTCTTTTAACTTGATAAAGTCCCGTTTTTTTTAGTATTTTTAAACGAATCCCTCCTT
>JABDFX010000123.1 GCA_013286315.1 Bacteroidota bacterium
GGATCTTTTTCAGCTGTCTCTGTCATCTGGTCGGCCCAATAATCCGCAAGATTTTTATTTATCCGGTTCTTTGCAATCAGGGCCGCCAATCTGCGCAGGTTTTCAATCAGCGCCAACCGCAGCATGATCGGAATGGCCCATAGTTCCCCCAATTTCAGTTCCGACTCCAGTTGGTAAGCTGCAGTAAAGCTATTCAGGCTTTTCAGGTCCACACGTCCATCGCTATGCGCAATCAGTTCCACGGCCAGGTCATAAACGCGCGGTAATCCGGCAGAAGGACCTTTGGCCAATTGAGGCAGTCCCTTGCTGTATCCCTTCGGCAGATGTTTTTTACCGGTATAGATTTGTTCTTCTATCAGGTAAAAATTATCAAGCAGCCATTCCCCGGCCGGCGTGATCCTTTTATTTTCTTTTACGGAAGCAGTGAGCAGGTTGTGCACTTCCAGCAGGATTTCTTCATTTTCAGCCAGCCTTTTCAATAACTGTTCGGATGGCTTGTCGGCGGTCAGCTGGTGGGTCTTCGCGAGCGAGCGGGCATAACTTTCCAATTGTTCCAGACTGAAAAGCTCGGATCGTATCGGCGCTTTTTCGTCGTCGTATTTATGCATAAGATCATCCCCCAGAAACGAAATACGCAACTGGGATATGAATTCCTGAATGGGTGTAATATTAACTTTCAAATCAGAAAGACGGATTTACAGAATGAACAAATAAAAATACCGGGCACTATTTTTCCTCAGGTTCATTTACTCTGCGTCCGCGAATGGGATGCCCCCGCGCATCCGCCAGGGCTGCCGTATAACAGGCGCCGAAATATAAAATGATAGAAGAATAATAAATCCACAACATCAAAATTACGATAGAAGCCGTTGTGCCATATGTGGCGCCGATTTTTGAATGCCCCAGGTAAAATCCTATGATGAATTTCCCGATCAGGAACAGGATCGATGTGACCAGCGCACCAATAAACGCATTTTTCCAGGAAATGGTTGAATCCGGCAGTATCTTGAAAATCAACATGAACATCGAACTGATTACAAATAATATCAGGCCGAGGTTGACTAAATAAAAAACATTCAACAACGAATCACTGAATAATTCCTTTAAGCGGTCACTGAGTATGTCCAGTAATGCATTGATAGTAAGTGAAACCAGGAGTATAAAAGCAACACCGATTAACAATGAAAGTGAAATTAATCTCCTTAAGACAGCCATCAGGAAGACCTTTTTCTTTGGCGTGGGAATGGACCACAGATAATTTATTGAGCTTTGAATTTCTGAAAAAACACCGGAAGCACCGATAATCAAAATGATCGTTCCGATCAACCCACCCAGTTTTCCATGACTGGAATTCTGCGTATTTCGGATAATATCCTGGATTTGCAGGGCCGCATTACTTCCCACCAGGCCACTGATCTGATGGTATACCCTGCCTTCCACAGCGTCACGGCCATATAAAACAGCAGCCAGTGAAATAATAACAATTAGCAGCGGGGCAACGGAAAACACAGTATAATATGAAAGGGCTGCGCTTAGTTTCAGCCCGTTCAGGTCAATAAAGTGATTAAAGCTTCTTACCAGTATCCGCCATGATTTTTTGAAGAAATTGGCCTGCATAATATTTGATATTTCTTTTGATGCAATTTCATGCCAGCGCTTTCTCTCCCATGATTTCTAAAAACTTCAACTATTGGGGAATTCTTTACTCGTATTAAGAATTTCCCCGGCATTTTTGATGCGGCAGGCAATCTAATCTTTTTTCGCTAAGTGCTGATTACAAATTATTTAATTAAGGTTTCCCATTCAGGAAAACAACAAATTTTATGGTACCGCTTTTGAACATTTAACCGAAACGAAAATAATGTCCGGATACCTTCCACTAACATTCGTTGAAGAGAAAGTAATGGATCTTGAAAACGCATTATTTTTTTCCTTAAGCGATGCTGTAATGAAAATACCCAGCTGCGTCATCAAAGTGCTTCAGGCTGATGAGCTGGGTCAGCTTTGGTTTGTAATTCCCAAACCTTCGCAACTGATTCAGGCTGTCGAGAAGACATTCCCGGTAAAACTGGATTTTTTCAGAAAGGGCCGGGACTATTATCTAAAAATTATCGGCAAGGCCTTCCTGGTAAATGATCCGGAAGAAATAAACAACACAGAAAATCTGCGTGAGACAACTAAACAACAGGCACGATTTAACGACACCGTTCTTATAAAAGTGCAAATGTCCCATGCGGAATATGTTGAAACTGCACCTGTCAAAACTTCTACAAAAACGATACTGAACCAGATAAAGAATAAAATTTTCCGTTGGTTCCATTTGTCACAGCATGAAGAAGGATTGGCGTATCAAAAGATTCCGGCTGAAGTGAAACACCCATCCCAATCCTCATTTTCAAATTAACAGTCATTTCATTATTATTTTATCAGCATAAAATCCGTTGAAGATGTCTGCTGCAATAATTTATTTCTCAAGTGGTTTTCAAATCATTCATTTTCAATTTTCCAGTAAATGGCTGAAAAAAGGGCTTTCCATAGATCAAGGCTTTTTTACATTTTTTCCGGCATATTGCTGATTATTCTCACTGTTGGCTTTTTTATCTGGAGAAATTATAAATACCATCTCGTAAACAGAAAACTCGACAATCTGGTAACCGGCAAATCAAAAGGCCTTTACCAGCTCAGTTACCAGCACCTCGTCATTGACGAAGCATTGGGTAATATTTCAGCAGAAGAAGTGGAACTGATTCCGGATAGTCTCATATACCTGCAACTTAGTGAACAGAAAACAGCTCCGGAGTCTTTGTTTTACATACGGATACCCAAAATGATTATTTCAGGTGTAAAAACGCCCAGGGCTCTGCTGAATAAGGAGATCAGCGCCCATATAATCCGGATTCAAAATGCAGAAATTGAAATTCGTATGGGTAAGAGCAGGAGTGAAAAACAACTGGATTTTAAAACGATCCTGGCTTCAGAACAGTACCGGCAGTTATTGGGCAAATTAAGTAGTATAACCGCCGACAGTGTGGTGCTTGAAAATGCCCGTCTGACACTGGTTGACAGGGAGTCAAAAAATATTCGTTGCAGGGCCGGGGGCCTCAGTATCCGGTTTGCAGGCATTGCGATCGATAGTGTGACCAGAAATGACAGCAGCCGGATGTTATTTTCAAATGACCAGGCCCTTCACTGCAATCAGCTGGAAATACCAACTAAGAATAAAGTGTATGATTTTAGAATTTCGGGATTGGACTATAACAGTCAGACCGGACAATTGCACACTGAACTGATCAGATTAATCCCGTCGCAATCAGAAACCGCTTTTGTCATCGCAAATAAATTTTCAAAGGACCGGTACAATATTTCAATCGGCCATTTGGATGTCATTCATCTGAACCGGCAGGCCCTGCTCCATCGGGAAATCGTGGCAGACAGCGTGATACTGTCAAATGCATCCATTCGGATTTTCAGGGATAAATCTGTACCACACGACTCTGTTGACCGTACACATAACTATCCCCAGGAGGCGATCATGCGATTATCTCTTCCTGTATATATAAAGAAAATAATTATCAGGGATTCATATATTGAATACAAGGAAAAAAATGACAAATCAGACAGCAGCGGGAAAGTCTCTTTTTTTCATGTTTATGCTTCTGTAAAAAATGTCACCAATATACAGGACTCTGTCAGGAAAGAAAATCAGATGCGGCTTCATTTTGAGTCCTCATTTCTGAACGCTGCATCTTTTACAGCTGATATCAATATGCGTTTAAATGACCGGATGGGAAATTTTCAATTAGATGCAAAACTTGGTGAGATAAATGCCGTTTTATTAAACCCGCTGGTAAAACCCATGGCACTGGCCGAAATGGAGAAGGGGAAGATAACAGGGTTGCAATATCATATGGATGCTACCAACACGCATGCCCGGGGAAAACTGTTCTTAAAGTATGAAGATCTGAAAATAAAACTGCTGAAAAAGGACGATGACAAAAACAAATACAAAACCAAATTCTTTCCCACACTTGCGGCCGGTGTATTATTGAAGGGCTCGAATCCTCAGAATGATAAGATGCGCGTTGGGAAAATTGACTATCCAAGAGATATTCACCGGTCGATATTTAACCTGATGTGGAAGTCACTTTTTTCCGGGATTAAGCAGGTAGCTTTATAAGCCTAAAGCCCGGATTAGTGTGGTGAATGTGGAAACGTAAAGAATTAAAAAGGTGGAAGTTGAAAAAGAAAATGACAATGTGAAAATGTGGCGTTGGTTCAGAATAAATCCCCTGTATATGTAGTATCGATATCACATGTCCATATTGTCATTTCCTTTATCCATTTTGAATACCTACATTTTTTACCCTTCCACATCCACCACACTAATCCGGGCTTTACGCGTTAAGCGTTAGGTGTTCAGCTTAAAAAGGATATCCTATCGCAAAATTCAACACAGTATTCTTCGTATCAAATACCCACTGTTTCCCATTGGCCAGCCATGGTTCACGAACGGGAATACCCAGATCCAAACGTATTAACAGGATGGAGATATCCAATCGAAGACCGGTTCCGACTCCCACCCCGATTTGATTGAGCCAGTTACCCGAAAATTGAGATCCGACGCGGGAACTGTCATATCGTATTGTCCAGATATTACCCGCATCAGCAAAAAAAGCCCAGTGAAAAACGGATACTATCTTAAAACGTATCTCGGTGTTTGCCTCCAGTTTGATATCGCCCGGCTGATCGGCGATAAAAGCTGTATCCCGGTTACCGGCATAATATGTACCCGGACCAAGTGATCTTGACCGGAAGGCACGAATATCATTTGCACCGCCTGCAAAAAACTCTTTTATAAATGGCATGGTCGAACTGTTACCCCAGGCGTATCCAATACCACCGGTCAGGCGGCTGGCCAGTATAGTCGTTTTCGAAAAACTCAGATAATGCCGGAAGTCTATTTCACCACGGATATATTGGGAAAAAGGGACCGTGAATATTTTTTTTTGCACACCCGTTTTTTCAACATTTGCGCCGGTTGCCACACCGATAATATTGGAAGACCAGTCGATATTACTATTGAAATAGAAATTATTCTTGTTATGATTTGGCTTTAAATTCGAATTAAAATTAAAATTGTAAACCGGCCCTATAATAAATGTTCTTTCCAGACTGCGGGCCAGCACGATATTCGTATCCAGTTGTTTTTGGTAATTGGGATCTATATACGTAGGATTCACCAGATTTACACGAAACACATCCAGTGAATGCTCTTTCGTGATACTTTCCTTCCATACATATCCGGCACTGACTTTAAACGAATTCAAAGTGTATTCCTGCGTTTGTTCCAAGTATTCAAATCCGAGTGAAAATTTTGTTTTTGGAACAAAGCCGCTATTGGTTTGAAATTGAACGGGCCCTACGATTTTGGGCAGGAATAAACTGATATCGTCTCCGAATTTAAATGTATTGGTGAATTGTCCCTTACCAAGATTTTGTCGCAGATATCCGATATACGCCGTATTCGTCAGCAATTCAGCGCCCCGGAAAGTATTCCTGTTCCGCCAGTTAATAGAAACCTGCCCTCCGTTGGCGTCGTCGGATTGAGTCAGCCCGGATACTTCAAAGCGGATTGATTTCTTTTCCGTTGGAGTCAGATAATAATATGCATTCAGGATATGCTGCGCAGTATCTTTTTCGTCAAACCGGATTTTAACAAATTTAAATACACCCAGGCTGATCAAACGGTTCAGAGTCAGATCGTGATCTTTCCGGTTATAAATGTCTCCGGGTTTAAAGATCAGCGTCTGGCCGAATACCTCGGGCCTGAACATTTTATTCGGGTCGATGATGGTATAGCCCTGGTACCTGGGAAGCGTGCGGACATCCATACTCGTATCCACATGAACACTATAATCCGCAAAAACAACCACCTCCCCGATCCTGTAAATTCTGCGCGCCTGAGAGGGCGTGGATTTTTTGATGATCAGCGTCACATCAACCTGGTGATCTCCGACCGACGAATCAACCCTGAATAACAAATCATCGGGGCTGAAATAATAATATCCTCTTTGCTTCAGTCTTGTATCAATACGTACTCTTTCACTTTTTATAATATCCAGGTTATACGGATCGCCTTTTTTAAGCAGGGATTTATTTAGCATACCCTGTATCTGCCGGCTCAGTGAGTCAGCCGAGTCTAACGGAATGGGATAAACGACTTTATTTATGGTATATTGTTTTCCGATTTCAGCAGTATAAATGGCACTTAATTTTCTTCCCTTATATACTGTATCTAAAATAACAGTGTCTTTAAAAAATCCCCGGTTCTCCAGCCTATTCTGAAGAACTGCCCTGTTTTTTTCCATCACACTGTACTGGGCAATAACCGGAGGCTCACCCAGTTTTTCCCTGATGAGATATCGAAGTCCCTTTCCGGTAGGTTTGCCTGCAAAATTGTATAATAACAGCTTTACCTTGATTCCAAGAAACTTACCATTCGGTTTTGGACGAAGCAATGCTTCCAGTTCCGGTTTTAATGACTTTGTTGTTTTTCTTGTAAGCCTGGGGTCCGCCTTGATTTTAATTTTTGCGCCGTCATACAGATACTGTCCTTCTTCCAGACTGCTGGTCTCGCTGCAGGAATAAAATATTACCGGCAAGAGAA
>JABDFX010000124.1 GCA_013286315.1 Bacteroidota bacterium
AATCACCTGGAAAAGGTGATGAGTGGGCAAAAGCAATTGTTTTTTCAGACTTCAACGGGGAAAGATCTCCGTCTTCCAATTTAACTTTCTGTCCGAATCCACGCATGGCTGCTATCAGAATAAAGGCAACAAGGGTAAGGTGTTTCAAGCGTTTCATAATTTTTTATTTAAGGTTTAATGTATAAAAATAATGAAATGAAAGTAATAAAAAACGGGACTCAAAAATCCGGTCTGAAAAGTGAATTGACAAATTCACTGTGTGAAGTGAATAACGGGCGTTACCTGATCCGAAGTAATTCCTTCCGGAACAATTGGTAGTCGGCGGCTATTTTTTCGGAACTCTTCTTCTTCTCAAATAATTCCGAAACAGATTCAGGAACAATTACGGAATGCCCGCTGAATTGTTCTACCACCTCGAGAAATTTAACGGGATGGGCTGTTTCCAGAAATATGCCTGATTCGGACGGATGCTTTTCCAGCCATCTGTTCAGTGCAAGCCATCCCACGGCTCCATGTGGATCTGCCTGATATTTATATAGACGGTAAATAGAGCTCAGTGCATCGCCTGTTTCGCCATCAGAAATACTTTCGCTGCTCATCATTTTTTTCAGGGACTCGAATTCTGAGTTGAACAGCGCCAACACCCTTACGAAATTGCTCGGATCACCCACGTCCATGGCGTTGGATAAGGTGGCCCTGGCCTTTTCAGGCTTGTAGATACCCGTTTTTAAATATTCCGGTATCACAGCATTGGAATTGCAGGCAGCGATAAAATGGGATACGGGAAGCCCTGAATGATAGGCCAGCAGCCCCGCACAGATATTCCCGAAATTTCCACTGGGAACTGAAATAACAGGTGGTTTGATTTTGTCTTCCCATTGTTTCCATGCCAGGAAATAGTAGATCTGCTGCGGAAGCCAGCGCGCAACATTTATAGAATTGGCCGAGGTCAGAAAAATCTTCCGGCTCAGGTCCGTGTCTGAAAAAGCCTGCTTGACCAGGGTCTGACAATCATCGAAACTACCGTCCACTTCATAAGCCGTGATATTCTTACCGGAAGTAGTTAGTTGCAGTTCCTGCACGAGGCTCACTTTTCCAGAAGGATATAATATCACCACGTTTACGCCTGCCACATCCACGAAACCGCTGGCTACTGCTCCGCCCGTATCGCCCGAAGTGGCTACGAGCACCGTCACCTGCCTGTCCTGCCCTTTCATGAAATGTCCCAGGCAACGGCTCATGAAACGCGCACCCACGTCTTTAAATGCCAGGGTAGGGCCATGAAAAAGTTCCAGCGTTGAAACCCTGGAGGAAAGCCTTACAAGCGGAATATCAAATGAAATCGTTTCCTGTAATATTTTCCGCAGCGTCTTTTCGGGCATGGAATCTCCGACATATTGGTTCATCACATACCAGGCAATTTCTTCATCTGGCTCACTGTTCAGATTGTAAATCCAGGATTCCGGAAAAAAGGGAATATATTCCGGGAAAAACAATCCTTTTTCAGAGCCCAGTCCCTGGATGGTCGCCGTTCTGAAATCAACTTTTTCGGAAGGTTTATTGAGATTGTAGAATAACATGCATTTTAATTTTCACATTTCGTTACGCGTTCCGCGTTACGCGTTCTGCTTAACGACGACTCCCTGATGATTCAAAGTGGTAACATAAATATGATAATTCACGCCGATACGGTCATAAATTGATTTCATTACACCCGCTACTGTTTGAGCAGTCTGTTCATCCCTGCTCAACATAAAAATGGAGGGACCGGAACCGGAAATACCTCCGCCGATGGCACCGGCAGACTTACATTCCGATTTGATGATGTCGAAGCCTGGTATCAATATCGATCTTACCGGCTCTATGATAACATCTTCCAGAGACCTTCCGATCAGGTCATAGTCACCTTTCATCAGGCCTGCCACCAGTCCACCGATATTTCCCCATTGCCGTATAGCATCTTTTAGCAACACTTCTTTCCTTAAAATTTCGCGGGCATCGGAAGTTCTTACTTCGATTTGCGGATGCAGCACTGAAACGAATAAGGGGGGCGAGGAAATCGGGATGATGTCCAGCGGGAAAATAGAACGGATAAGTGTTACTCCGCCATAAATGCAGGGCGCAATGTTGTCAGCATGTTTAACACCGGATGCTACCTTTTCCCCGAACATGGCGAAGCGCACGAGTTCTTCATTCGAAAATCTATTCCCCAGCAATTCATTGGCAGCAACCACGGCACCCGCTGCGCTCGCTGCACTGGAACCAATTCCGCTTCCAGGTTTAATCTGTTTAGTAATAGTGACTTCGAATCCAACATCCTGTTTTAAAACGGCCAGCATTTCCAGTAACGGCGCACCGGCGGTATTCAGTGCGGGATCCTTCGGAAGCGGGAAATTATCCGTGGTGTTTATGATCACCTGTCGTTTATCCAGGAGTCGTAACCGCATGATATCATAGGGCTCTGACAGGCATAGTCCGAGTACGTCGAAACCGCAAACCAGGTTTGCCACAGTGGCCGGCGCGTGTACGGTAATTTCATTCATAACTGCAAGTTAAGCGTTCGCTGCCCGGATGATGTCGGCGAAAACACCGGAGGCAGTTACTTCCGCTCCGGCTCCTGCGCCTTTGATTACAAGCGGCTGCTCGGGATACCGATCGGTATAAAAAAGCACGATATTATCCTTTCCATACAAATGATAAAAGTCATGGGAAGGACTCACATGCTGAAGACCCACCGACGCTTTTCCGTTTTCATAACCCGCGACAAATTTTAATTTCTTTCCTTCTGCCGCTGCCGCATCATACAATTTTTTGAAATGCAGTTCTTCTTTCTCCATGGCCCGGTAGAAATCCGATACAGACCCGACCATGCAGGAAGCAGGCAGAAATATATTGTTGCTGATATCTTCCATTTCTATGGCATGACCCGCTTCTCTCGCAAGGATCATAATTTTCCGCATGACATCGGTTCCGCTCAGATCGAGACGTGGATCCGGTTCGGTATAACCTTCATCCTGTGCCTGTTTTACGACATCTGTAAATTTTGTCTTTCCGTCGTAATGATTGAAAACAAAATTGAGTGTACCACTGAGAACGGCTTCGATTTTCCTGATCTTATCCCCGCTCCGCAACAGATCGTTCAATGTTCCGATAACCGGAAGTCCCGCTCCCACATTGGTTTCGAAAAAATAGGCCGCGTTGAATTCCTTTGACAGGTCTTTCAGCCGACGATAATAACTATATGGTGACGAGCTGGCAATTTTATTACAGGCAACCACGGAAATACTTTTCTGCAACAAGTGTTCATAACCCAATGCGACTTCACGGTTGGCGGTGACGTCAACAAATACGGAGTTGCGCAGGTTTTTTGAGTGAATGATCTTTAAGAAACTCCCGAGATGCATTGGCTCCGCTTTTTCCAGTTCTGCCTGCCAGTTATTCAAATCGATCCCTTCTTCCTGTATCAGCATCTTACGGCTATTCGCCAGGCCTGTAACGCGCACCTGTAACCGAAGATGTTCGAGAAGGAAACTTTTCTGTTGTGCCAGCTGCTGAAGTAACCTCCGGCCCACATTCCCGGTTCCTGTGACAAATAAATTCAATTGTTTATAAGTAGCTTCAAAAAAATCTTCGTGTAAAACGTTGACGGCTTTCTTAACATCTTTGGTTGATATGACGGCGGAAATATTTCTTTCTGAAGATCCCTGGGCGATGGCCCGGACATTGATACCATTCCTGCCCAGCACACCGAATAGTTTTCCACTGATTCCAGGATGGCTTTTCATATTATCGCCCACGAGCGCTATGATCGCCAGTTCTTCCTCTACTATCAAAGGCAGAACGGTTCCCGTCTGGATTTCTGTTGCAAATGCTTCGTCGATTGAAACCTTCGACATAGATGCCTGCGAACTGTCGACACCTACACAGATTGAGTGTTCTGAAGAAGCCTGCGTAATCAGGATCACATTGATTTGTTGCCTTGACAGGGCTTCAAATAATCTTTTTGAAAACCCGGGAATGCCGATCATACCACTGCCTTCCAGGCTCAGTAAGGCAATCCGGTGAATACTTGAAATGCCGCGTATTATGCTGCCCGTTGTGCTGGATACTTTTTCAATCAGGGTGCCCGGATCGGCCGGAGCGAAAGTGTTTTTAATCCATACCGGGATACCTTTATTCATAACCGGCTGAAGTGTGGGCGGATAAATCACTTTGGCGCCGAAATGGGAAAGCTCCATGGCTTCCTGGTAAGAGATATCCGGAATCACCCGTGCATTGCTAACGAGGCGTGGATCAGCTGTCATCATGCCGGAAACATCAGTCCATATTTCAATCCCACGGCAGTTCAGCACACTACCATAAATAGCGGCCGTATAGTCACTCCCCCCCCTGCCTAAAGTAGTAGTTGTGCCACTGGCATCGGATGCAATAAAACCGGGAACGATATAAAGATTTACCGGACCGGTTTGAAAATAAGCGTCTATCTTTTTTTGTGTCGCGGGAAAGTCAACCATTGCGTGTCCAAAACGGGAGTCTGTAATAATCAGGTGTCTGGAATCCTTCCAGTTATTGGGAATATCGCGGGCAGCAAGTCCGGCAGAAATGATCCGGGAAGATAATAATTCACCAAAACTGACCACATGATCTTTTGTTCTGGTCGAAAGTTCACGAAGCAGAAATATGCCTTTGAATATATCTTCCAACTCGTTACAGGTCTTTTTCACCATGCTCAGGATACTGCTCTGGCTTGTAACCGGAATCAATTCCCGAACAGCGTCAAGATGTCTTTGCTCTATCGCTTTCAGCGAATCCATATATGTTTCATCTCCAGCAGAGGCTGCTACGGCACAATGCAATAAACTGTCGGTAATACCACCCAGCGCGGAAACCACAACTATGGTTTTATCCTTTTCAACCGCTTTTTGAATGATATGGATACACTTGCTGATATGAACGGCATTGGCTACAGAAGAGCCACCAAACTTTAGAACCTGCATGAACAAAAATTTTAAGGAAGAAAAATTGCCAACGAGAGGCTGATTGATAAGCAGCCTGAGCCCGGAAATGATATGTAATTGTATAACCCCTAAAGGGTCGTTGCAGTCGTAATAATGGTAACACCGGTATGACGGGTAAAAACAGGAATATTGTTGATATGTGTAACCGGATAATTCATCGCTATAGAGAAGCAAAGCTAATGAATTATATTAATGAAAATGAAACAAATCAGGATAATTTATACTATATCGAATGATTTTCATTGATTGTTTTGATTTCCTGCTTATATATTGCTCGATTTGTTGAATGAATTTTAAATTCGCTTATGAGCAATCAAGCCACCGGATTACAGGAATTCAAAAACCTTGTAGGCATTAAATTTCAGCTGTACAATAGTCTCTTTACATCCTTGCCCTTTCACAGGATAGAAAAAACGGGCATTTTTCTTTCCCTGCTGCTCACGTATTGTGAGGAAGGATATCACAAAAAACAAAGTCCGGTTCAAATCATCGGGGAATTTTTCAACAAACATTATCCTGATGGAACGGATCGTGAAAAATCGGACATCCTTTTTCGTTTCGTTCAATATGTGGAAAGGCAGGTCGTACTTTTCGACGCGCTGGAAGATTCCGCTTTTGCCAGTGTGAATGATATGGGTGGCACCGGTACACTCAAGCACCTTTCTTCCGAAGTAATTCAATACGACAAACAGGAGGAATTGAAAGAGAAACTCCGGGATTACGCTGTGCGTCTGGTCTTAACTGCGCATCCAACACAATTTTATCCAGGGCCTGTTCTTGGTATTATCAACGATCTCTCCCGGGCAGTCATTCAGAATAATGCGGCTGAGATCAACACCTTCATGCAGCAATTGGGCAAAACACCTTTCCTGAAAAAACAAAAACCCACGCCCTATGATGAAGCAGTCAGTCTCATCTGGTATCTGGAAAATATTTTTTATCACGCGTCCGGAAGAATTTTATCCTCGCTGAAATCGCAATTCCCGGAAGCAGTAAGTGATAAGAATCCGGTTATTCAAATGGGCTTTTGGCCTGGTGGTGACCGTGACGGAAATCCATTCGTAAAATCAGACACAACGGTAAAAGTCGCGGAAGCGCTGCGGACGGCTTTGTTGCGCTGCTACTATTATGACGTCCGGCGACTGAAACGCAGGCTGACATTTAAAGAAGTGGATCTGATCATAGCGGAATGGGAAGAGAAATTATACCAGGAATTATTTATGCCTGATCCGGCGAAACCCTTCCATTATGGAGACATGCTGAAATCCATGCTGAAAATCAGGGAGGTGCTGATCTATCAGAACAACGGACTATTTCTGAACCTGCTGGATAACTTCATCAGCAAGATGCGGATATTCGGGATGCATTTTGCCACACTTGATTTGCGCCAGGAAAGCTCGGTACATGAAAAAGTATTAAAAATTATCAATGAAAGAGAGGAAATATTTCCGGAGAATTATGACTCATTA
>JABDFX010000125.1 GCA_013286315.1 Bacteroidota bacterium
GACCCGGACTTGGGCAGGTTGACTCTGTGAAGACTAACCGTGATTTGAAACCGGAAGTCTATAAGATAAATTACAGAGTGGAGGTGCCGGCTACTGTTGTTGCCATCGGCGTTAACCTGCTGAATTTTTATGGAATGTCAAAAAAACCAAATTCTACTGAGGAACAAATTAAATCCCTCGATAAGTCCAATATTCCCTTTTTTGATCATTGGACGGCGCATGCTTATTCAAAGTCGATCGATCAGGCCAGTTATATTCCCTTCTGGATAGCTATTCCCCTGCCCCTGTTTTGTGTTGTCGACCAAAAGATGCGAAAGGATTTCTGGAAAATCGAGTTCTTATATATCGAAGCGCTGGCTGTTACAGGGATTTTTAACACCACTGCAGTGAATCTGACAAACCGTTACCGGCCTTTTACTTACTATGCGGAGAGCCCGATAAATAAGGCGGTTGCCAGTAATGCAAAAAACTCATTTTTTGCCGGCCACGTGTCAACGGTTGCCACTTCGTGTTTTTTTATAGCGAAAGTATATGCGGATTATCATCCGGACTCCAAATTAAAATGGGTGTTCTATGGTGGCGCCGGCGCAATGACTGCTGCAACCGCACTCATGCGCAACTTCGCAGGAATGCATTTTCTTTCCGATATACTGTTGGGTGCTACGGTGGGCACGTTATCAGGATTACTGGTACCTGGTTTGCACAAAATAAAGTCGGATAAACCTCCGCATTTGACCATTTTGCCATTCGGTGGAAATGTAGCAGGATTCACTGCGATATACAGGATATAATAGTCTTCTGCCTGTTTATTTAATATCTGACAGTTGGTCAATCTTTCTTTATATTCCTTTCAACAAACTGGTCATAACTTTTTTTGAACTCCTGGTATTTGAATTCACCATCTACCGGTTTTTCCTTCCCGGATTCTGCATTATTCACCAGTTCAAAATAAGCCTGTGGAAATTTGTCGGAATATAATTTAGGAAGAATGCCTGCAGCCGACAATCCGAAGTACAAAGAAAATATGATGAACAGAGAAAGCAACAGGTACAATCTGTCCTTAAACCCGGCGATGATGGAAAACACAGACTTGTTTTCACCTTCCAGTAAAAAATGTCTTCTGAACAGGCCGGACAAGAGGAAAATAAATACCAGTATCAAAGCGAGGCCACCTGTCCATCGGGCGATCCGCGGTTTGAAAGTAATTTCTACCATAGCGATACAGAACAATATTATACTCAGATAGGCAATCAGGACAAGGCCGGCGAGCATTTTATTTTTCTGATTGATCAGTCGAAACCAGTGCCGCAAGCGGGTTAAATAATTCAGGGCAAGTACCAACGCAACTGCTACAAATATCCACTCGATAAAAGGAAAATAAATCTGAAGGGTCCTCAGTGAAAAAATAATTGCCAGTATGAAGAGAACAAAAAATTCAATCGCCTGTTCTGTCCGGTTTGGCTCATTCGCCTGCAGAGCCTGGATACACTGAATAAAAAATACCAGTCCAAATGCCATGCACACAGCGCTTATAATGGGCATACCGTAACTGTTCTGTGCCATGGATGCGAAACCTCCCATAATCAGCAGCACGGTCAGCAAATAATAAACGGTATTATAACTTTTCATTAGTTCGGTATGAAGTTTATGAAATTCTGCCTCCAGTCCAGGTATCTGTCCAATGCCTGCCATTGATCATCCGCGTTCCTGCGTTCTTTTGCACGGCTGTCTTCCCTCAGTATGATTGACCGGCAGATGAGATCCTGTGATTCAGTCAGTGTTTTGGGAATTGAGGTCAACGCCCGGTAATAATTGCCTTCCCCGGCGATTCCTTCAACCTTCGCCGTAATGCCGGAAAATTTATATTCCTGTGGAATATCTCTCAGGAGATCGTCTGCCGCATTATTTAATTTCTCGCTGCCAATTTGTGATAAAACACGGATTTGCCCCACTCTGCAGTCCAGTTGCGATGTAAGATTTGTGAAGTCAATTTTTGGAGATATGGCATAAATGGAATCCAGAAAAACGAATGCCATCGGATTACTATCCTTATGATACAATTCCTCTGCCATCTGCTGGTAACAGATCGTTCGATAAATTTCTTCGAAAGAAAATTTATCAGCCAGCAAATTCGCTTCCGGTATGTTACCTGAGGTTGCCAGGTTTAAGCAGAGATCCTTCATCATGTTCAGAAAGAATATTTTTTCAAGATATTCATACTTGTCCGACGACGCCGTAATATTTTGGAGATCCAGCGAATGAAAGTATTTCATACCGTTCACCGGGTCATTCCTTTCAAAAGCACGATTAGCCAGGATTAAATAAAGAAGATTTCTGTCAAACGATTTTCCGTCCGGATGCTGATCTACAAAAGTTAAAATTTTAATCAGTGCTTCATCGGGTATGCGGTACGGCTTCGAATACTGTTCCGGCGAAATTTCTGTTTTCCATTCAAAAGCCTTTGCCACCCAGAAATGTAATTGCTGGAGATCCTCTCCTGTTTTGTAATAGGATTTCAGCAGATCTTTCTTCAGCAGGTAGTTAAAAAAATAATCAGTATGATATGACCAGCTAAACCAGCCGTCACGATAGTCAGGATAAATCAGTAGATTCTTTCTTTTTACATTGCTGGTTCGTACACCATCCCCGTTATAGACCAGGGTGGATGATTCCGTTCCCTCCAGATAGGCGGAATCGAGTTTGCCTGCGAGCGATAAGGACTGATCCAGCCATGCATCCAGCCGGTTTGTATCAGCCGGCATTTTTCTGTCGAACCAGTATTTGGAATAAAACATGGCCTTCCGTTTATTATTCAATGCCAGTGCGTAATTCATGGCTGAAGGATCCTTCATAGTACGAATCACGTTTTCATAATCTTCTTCCATAGCATCAAACACTGAACGATCGCAGAAACAGAGGTTTGGATACAGGGTTCCGCGTGAAGAACGGTAATAACCCGTGATGACGTTGATTTGGTACATATGCGAGATATAACCGGCACGTATAATCGCATTCCGCAAAATCGTATTTGGCGGATTACCCACGGTATGAGTAACGAGCCATTGCAGGTATTCAGGTACACGGTCACGGTGTCCATACTGATAGAGGTATTCGAGTATGTTCAGATGATTATTCAGTATCCGCGGTAATTCAAAATAATCATGTTCCTTATTATCCAGTATTTTCTGAAAACACCAGAAAACATGATCCATATCGCCGGCAGCTGCATATAAAGAGGCCAGTGTATGATACCCTCCGTTGAAATCCAGTGGCAATCTTCCATCCGGTTCAAAGCTGCCTTTGGGATAATAAAAATTGAATGTAGTATCTCCTTCTCTGACCGCGGCAGGTGAAATTTCATTCAGCATGGCCAGCATTTTATTTTTAGTGGCGTTGCCGACTGTCAGCCACATTTGAACCGCCGTATTCAATTCAAAGGGAACCGACGGGCGGTACATGTTTTTGTTCTTATAAAAAAGCATAGCCTGATCATAGTCATTGTCTGCAATCGTCGCAAGCTGCACCTGTTTGATATCATCCGGCATATAATAATTATCCATTCCCAGCAGGATCAGAAACCGGTTGGTCTGCGCCAGCCTGATTTCAGGCAGCAGGCTGCTGTCCCGGTTCGCCAGGTCATGGGAAATCATTTGAATCACACTTGCTTTCAGGGGTATATTCTGTGTTTTATTATAGGCAAGAATCTGATTGTACACTTCATTGGCCAGCTTCAACCGGTTTTTTAATTCAAGTGATCCGAGATAAGGCATGATGGTTCCACTGTCGTGCCTTTCCTGAAGAAGTAAATAAATCGCTTTTGAAGGAAGATCCACTTCTTCACTTTCAATAAATGTTTGTGCTTGTGATTTTACCTTTTCAATTACACGGATATTTTTTTTCTGGTCCGCATTGTACCAATAAAATCCGCTCAGTACGAGCATGATCAGGATGGCGGATACCGCTGCAATACGCTGGGGTCCGTATTTCATAAAGGCCCGGGTAATCATTTCTTTTCTTGCACTCCTTTTCAGGAATTCACGTGTATCCAGCAGTCTGGTTTCAGCATGTTGTTTTGCCAGTTCCGGATCTTCCCTGGATTCGGCATAACGCATAATCCATCCTGTATTGGGTTTGCAGTTCTTATACCAGTTTTCAAAATAACTCAGGGGACCAACGGGCAAAAGATAACCTCTGCTTTTCCCGCTTTTTTTCCAGCGGTCCAACTGTTTCTGAAAATCCAGAAAAGTAGAATAAAATTCGAATTCCTTATTGGCCCACTGATTCAGTTTGTTCCAGTTACGAATCAGGCTTTCGTGGGTGATATCCAGTACCGTTGCAGCAGAAAGTTTTTGGGTTGACGGATCATCGGTAATAAAGGGCCTGATAAAGGAATTCCCCTGTTCCCTGAATATATTCAAGACATCGCCGATCACATCAGACGTCAACCTTGGATTATTAATAATAGTGGTGATTTCTTCCAGGCTCATCCGGTTCCTCACAGCACGACTGTTATCAATTTTGGTGAGACAACTAAAACTAATGGCAATGATTCTTTTTGCTTCCTGCTGTGTAACGGGTTTGTCTTTATGGCGACTATTATAATATTCCCATGCATTCTCATACAGCTGGTTGGCATGTATTTCAATGATTTTCGAAAGTCCGGTATTTTTATAAAAACCCTGTTGCTGTTCGGGCATTGTATTAAACCAGTCCCTGAATCTTTTTATTTCTTCATCCGGTAAATCTTCTGCCGGCATACCGCCTACCATCGCATAATGTATCAGATCCAGTTCTTCCTCACCCTGGCTGGCAGCCGTCCATATCCTGCTCAATGCATGCTGCAAAATGGGCAACTGGTCAATACCGTCAGCAATATCAAATACCAGCCTTTCGATCAGGCGCTGAGAAATCCGGATCCCGCTGAGCAGGGCCGGTTCTTCAATTACCTGCTTTAGATCTTTTCGTTTTAAACGCGGAACAAAAAATTGGGAGAAACCAATATATTCAGGAAGGCCGCGAAATGCGGAGCACTGTCCGATATAATCCGAGCGCATGGTACAGACGATATACACCGGCAGGTTTTTGCGGATGGCTATCCGCGCTGTTTCTAAAATCAGATTCACAACAATCTGTGAATCCCTGGAGACTGTTTCATTGTAAAAATTTTCCGGGTTTGTAAAAAATTCCTCAAATTGGTCAACAATGATCAGTAGATTGGCCGCTTTTCGTTTTCTGTCTCTCAATTGAATTTCGGACAAATCTGCAGTTATATTTTCTTCATCCAGGTAAAATGAAGAATTGGTATAGATATCGACCAGTGAAGAATATCCCCTTCTCAATTCGGTCTCTACGGTGGTACTGCTAATTTCGAATTCACGTGACAGAGACCTGGCCATATTAGATACCGGGTCTCTTTCAGGTCTGAAATCAGCAACTATCCAGTTGGAATATTTCGCCTTGAAAAATCCGGCCCTTGCATTGGGAATGAGTCCGGCATAAATCAGGGAAGATTTTCCTTCTCCGGAAGCACCGGTAACCATCAGGAATTTATTTTGTTCGAGCAATGCCGTGATCTGATCAACCTGAAGATCCCTTCCCTTAAAATAAAGACTTTCCTCCTCCGTAAAAGAACGAAGACCGGTGTAAGGACAAATATGAATCTCATCAACTGTGCTCGTCGACATAAATGATGTTCCGGTTTAATCTTGGAAGACTACTCTCCATAAATCTTTTCCAGCCCGCATCTTCAGCTGGCTGTGCCTCCGAATATCCTCTTATAACATACCAGAGAAATTCAGCCTGGTCCGACCCTGAATTAAAATCAGGAATATTCATTGTTGCATTATATAACTGTCCATGAAATGCAATAGCCCGGCAGATTAGCTTATTGGCTTCTATCTTCGAAGGCAGGTTTCTGATCAGTGAAAAAGCTTTCGACACGTTTTCATCAGGATTTTGCATTACAATCGCATAGGCCAGAAAGCCCCTGTTTGGCTGTTCATTTGTCATGTTCTCTTTTCTATCCAATTCAACAAACGCCGAGTCTATAAGCGGTTGCACTTTCCTTACGTCAAACTTTTCTTTCAGTAACCCGGAAGCAGCGAAAGAATAAAGCGTGGAACGATTTACAGGATTTTTGAATATCATCACCAACTGATGGGCTTTTTCGAATTGCCCCGCCTTTACATACCCTTCCAAAGCGTATCCGATCAACCGGAAAGACTGATCACGGATATATCCAAAAAAGTTTTTCTCCCGAAGAAGATTAAATATACTGGCCTTATCGATCTTGTCGTAATATCCTGCCATTTCATCCAGCCTGCCGGAATCCTGTGCTTCTTTGCCAAGATAAAGAAACAGCCAGTTTAAGTCAATCTGACCGCCGAGATTTCTTTTCGCGAGTGTCTGTTCAAGATTTTTCAGCA
>JABDFX010000126.1 GCA_013286315.1 Bacteroidota bacterium
AAATTATTCCCGTTTTTTTGACCGCAGAAAACCAGGCACGAGACCTTTCTGTTTGCTGGATTATTTCCCCAAGGATTTTTTATGTGTGATTGATGAAAGTCACCAGACTATTCCACAGGTAAGCGGCATGTATGGCGGTGATAGAAGCAGAAAGTTAATACTTGTTGATTACGGATTCAGATTGCCATCTGCACTTGATAATCGCCCGTTGAATTTCCATGAATTCGAGACGATGACAGATCAAACCATTTATGTTTCAGCTACACCCGGTGATTATGAACTTGAGAAATGTGGCGGTGTTGTGGTTGAACAGGTAGTCAGGCCCACGGGTTTATTGGATCCTCCCATTGAAATCAGACCCAGTGTGAACCAGATTGACGATTTACTGGACGAAGTCGATAAACGCATTTCAAAGGGAGGCCGCATTTTAGTAACAACCCTCACCAAACGGATGGCAGAAGAGATGGATAAATATCTGCACCGGCTAAACATCAAATCCAAGTATATTCATAGCGAGGTAGAAACGCTGGAAAGAGTAGAAATCCTGCGTCAGCTAAGGTTGGGTGAAATTGATGTGTTAGTAGGCGTCAATCTCTTGAGAGAGGGGCTGGATCTGCCAGAAGTTACACTGGTGGCCATTCTGGATGCGGACAAAGAGGGATTTCTAAGAAATGAGCGTTCGCTTACACAGACAGCTGGTCGTGCTGCACGAAATGTAAATGGTCTTGTGATTTTCTATGCGGATAAAATGACAGAAAGCATGCAGCGGACAATTGATGAAACCAATCGCCGTCGTGAGAAGCAGGTACGGTATAACGAAGCCAATGGCATCACACCGAGGACCATATTAAAATCCAGGCAGGATGTATTTGCTTCCACTTCGGTACTCGACATCAAAGGTTTTGATGAGAAAAATCCTTATGCCATTGCAGGCGATCAGGATCTCGTTGTTGTGGCTGCGGAAGAAGAAGCAGAATATCAGACCATACCGCAGATGGAAAAAGCCATTTCGAAAATAAAGAAGGAAATGGAAAAAGCGGCAAGGGACCTGGATTTTATGGAAGCGGCCCGTTTACGGGATAACATGTTTTCGCTTCAGAAAAAATTAACGGAATTGAAAAATTAAGTTGGATTTATGAACAAGAAATTGTTTCTGCTGGATGCCATGGCACTGATCTTTCGCGCATATTATGCATTAATTCGTGCACCACGTATCAGTTCAAAAGGGAAAAACACGAATGCCCAGTTTGGTTTCACCAATACACTGGTAGAACTCATGAACAACCAAAAGCCATCTCATATGGCGGTCTGTTTTGATACGGAGGCTCCCACAGAGCGACATATTGATTTCACTGATTATAAAGCAAACCGTCAGGAAGCTCCTGAAGATCTGATCATTGCCATTCCGGACATCAAGAAAATTATTCGTGCGTTCAACATCCCCATTATTGAACTTGATGGTTACGAGGCAGACGATGTGATTGGTACCCTCAGCAAACAGGCTGCAGATGCGGGTTATGAAGTTTTTATGGTTACGCCCGATAAAGACTACGGGCAACTCGTGAGTGAAAAAGTGAAGATCTATAAGCCCGGCTATCAGGGTGGTACCGTTGAGATTATCGGACCAGAAGAAGTACTTGAAAAATGGAATATCAAAAATATTCAGCAGGTAATTGATATCCTTGGCCTCATGGGGGATTCGGTTGATAATATTCCCGGGATTCCGGGTATCGGAGAAAAAACTGCCGCCAAATTACTGGCAGAATATGATACGCTGGAAAACATTTTGGCAAATGCAGAAAAAATTAAAGGTTCCGTTGGTGAAAAAGTAAAGGCCGGAAGAGAACTGGCTATTATGAGTAAAAAACTGGCTACCATCATAACGGATGTACCCGTTCAATTTCACGAGGAAGATTTCAAACTGAAAGATTGGAACAGGGATGCGCTTCGTGAGATATTTATAGATCTGGAGTTCAGGGCAGCCGCTAAGAGGATCCTTGGTGAGGAACTGCCGGGTGCCAATGGCCAGACTGCAGTACCCGAAGGAGTGCAGCAGGATCTTTTTGGAAATGCTGTGAATTCGACCGAGAAAAAAGAAATATCAGAAGAAAATGAACCGGCACCGGTTCACGCAGAAAAAAATATTTCTAACACAAACCATCAATATTTCTGCGCGGATACCCCGGAAAAAAGAATGTCACTGATCACGCAACTCCTGGGAGAAAAGGAAGCTTCCTTTGACACGGAAACCACCGGTATTGATGCAAATAATGCTGACCTTGTGGGACTCAGCTTTTCATGGAAACCCGGAGAAGCTTATTATGTTCCTGTTTCGGCAAACAGAGATGCGGCCATTGAAATCCTTTCAGAATTTGACCCTCTTTTTGAAAATCCCGACAGGCTGTGGATCGGTCAGAACATTAAATATGATTTGCTCGTATTGAAATGGTACGGAGTCGAGATCAAGGGAAAAATATTTGATACCATGCTCTCGCATTACGTTATTGATCCGGAAGGAAAGAGAAGTATGGACCTCCTGAGTGTCCAATATCTCGGTTATGAGCCGGTTCATATCGAGGAGCTCATCGGGAAAAAAGGAAAGGGCCAGGGTAATATGCGGGATGTTGCCATTGACAAGATCACTGAATACGCGGCCGAAGACGCTGATATTACTTTGCAATTAAGAAATACATTCCTGCCTTTGCTCGATTCAAAAGATGTAAGAAAAGTATTTGAAGAAGTTGAGAACCCTTTGGTAAAAGTTCTGACGGATATGGAATTTGAAGGTATTCGCGTGGATATGGATTTCCTCCGTGAATATTCAAAAATGCTTGATAAAGAAGGGAAGCTGGCGGAAGAGAATGTGTATCGTGAGGCAGGTGTGCGTTTCAATCTTTCTTCACCCAAACAATTGGGTGAGGTTTTATTTGATAAACTAAAACTTGATCCGAAAGCCAAGAAAACAAAAACAGGGCAGTACGCAACAGGCGAAGATGTTCTTTTGAAACTGGCCTATCAGAATAAAATAGTAGATGATATCCTGGCCTACCGTGAGCTGACCAAATTAAAATCCACCTATGTGGACGCACTGCCAGCCATCATCAACCAAAAATCAGGTCGCGTACATACCAGCTATGCGCAAGCGGTGGCCGTAACCGGACGTTTATCAAGCAATAATCCCAACCTGCAGAATATTCCCGTAAGAACCGAAAGGGGTCGTGAAATTCGTAAAGCGTTTGTGCCCCGTGATGAAAATCACCTGCTTGTTTCAGCTGACTATTCACAGATTGAATTACGCATTGTTGCAGCGATCAGCGGCGATCCGAATATGTGTCTTGCCTTCAAAGAAAAAAAAGATATTCATACAGCCACGGCGGCTAAAGTTTTTAATGTAGATGAAAAGGATGTGACCAAGGAAATGCGTTACCGCGCAAAAAGTGTGAATTTTGGAATTATTTACGGACAAGGCGCATTCGGTCTTGCGGACAATCTGGGTATCACGAGAACGGAAGCGAAAGAAATTATTGATAATTATAAAAAACAATTTGTCAATATTCAAAAATATATGGATGACACCATCCAGTTTGCACGCGAAAACGGATATGTGCAAACTCTGATGGGACGTAAAAGATGGTTACGCGATATTAACTCCGGTAACTTCACTGTCCGGGGATTTGCGGAACGGAATGCCATCAATTCCCCCATACAGGGCACAGCTGCTGATATGATCAAGCTGGCAATGATCAAGATTCATGAGCATTTCAAAAAAAACAAGTTCAAATCAAAAATGTTGCTGCAGGTGCATGATGAATTGGTTTTTGATGCGCACCGGGATGAGGTGGAAATAATTAAGCCTATCATCATCGACTGCATGCAGACAGCTCTTCTTCTTCCGAATGGAGTTCCGGCTGAAGCTGAAATCGGTTCCGGGGTTAACTGGCTGGAGGCACATTGATTCGTTGGCGGTTGACAGTTGGCAGTTGACAGTAGCCTTTGACTTTTGGCCGATATAGTTAACGATTAACAG
Organism: Bacteroidota bacterium; assembly: GCA_013286315.1. Classification (GTDB taxonomy): domain Bacteria; phylum Bacteroidota; class Bacteroidia; order Chitinophagales; family Chitinophagaceae; genus Puia. The sequence continues at coordinate 4,028 of JABDFX010000126.1, forward strand.
GATATTAATTCCTCCTTCTATATCATTTATGGCGCTTTAACGTTAAGATCCAGGTCATGGAAGCCTTGGCCTTAGCCTTAGCTTTCGCCTTAATTAACATTTCCTTTCAGCAAATTGAGTAAACTTTAGGGCACTATTTTGGTCTTAATATTCTAAAATAATCCCATGAACCTTTCTACAAAGTTTCTGAACCGAAAACGATTTTATATGAAAATGAAACTATTAACCATAAAATGCTTCTTATTATCAGTCACTTTGCTGGCTTTTGGATTTAGCCGGGCGGATGATACTGATTGGCCAAAAGTCATTAGTACCTCAAATGGCACTCAAATCAAGGTGTATGAACCTGAGCCTGAGTCCTTTAAAGGAAATACACTGATGTTCCGGTCAGCTATATCCGTGCTGTCAAATGGCAGTAACGATCCGGTATTCGGTGCTTTTTGGGCCACGGCCAAAGTGCAAACAGACCGCGATAACCGAACATTGGTGATCAACACCCTGGATGTTACCTCTATTCGTATTCCAGCCATCGAAGGTCAGGATACGATTGACTACATAGATGATGCCCTGGAAACACAGTTTCCTCAATCAGCCGGGCCGATTTCATTAGATGCGATTGTAGCTACCCTAAATCAAAACCAGCAGGAGATCAAAATCTCAAATGGCATATCGAATAAACCGCCCAGGGTGATGTTTGTTACCAGGCCTACAATGCTGGTACTTATAGATGGCGATCCAAAACTGCAAAACAATAAAGATCTTAAAATGGACATGGTTGTAAACACACCGTTTACGATTATAAAATATTCCGATGGACAATACTATTTATATGGACAGAAACATTGGTTTGTCTCTAACGCGGCAACCGGACCTTATCAATACACGAATGGTCAGGTCCCTCCGCCTATACAATCAGCCGGTTCCCTGATTGCCAGCAAACAACAGGCAAACAACGCTGATAATGTGAGATCGTCCACTAGCCCTACTACGATAATACCAGATATTATTGTAAGCACGGTGCCAGCGGAACTCATTCAGTCCAATGGAGAACCCAACTTTACTCCGATTGAGGGAACGAATCTCTTATATATGAGTAATTCGGACAATGATATATTTATGGATGAAAACTCTCAACAGTATTTTGTCCTGATTTCCGGCAGGTGGTTTCAAACAAAGAATCTGAACTCCGACAACTGGGTATATATCGCAGCGGATCAGCTTCCGGCTGATTTCGCAAAAATTCCTCCGGGCTCTCCCAAAGACAATGTGTTGGCAAGTGTCGCTGGTACAGATGCGGCAAAAGATGCCGTGATGGATGCAGAAATCCCGCAGACCGCCAAAGTGGATCGTAATTCAACCACAACAACCGTTACCTACGATTGAAGACCCAAGTTTACCGATATTGATGGAACCAATCTACAATATGCAGTGAATACTTCGTCCACTGTTTTACGCAACGGAGGAGACGGCAGGTTTTATGTAGTTGATAATGGCGTTTGGTTCGTTTCAGATAATGCAACAGGTCCTTTTGTGGTAAGTACGGTGAGACCAGTGGACGTTGACCTGATCCCACCCAATTACCCGGTGTACAATGCCAAATATGTAAATATTTATGATGTAGATCCAAACTACGTTTACATGGGTTATACCCCCGGGTATCTAAATAGTTATGTATATGGACCAACCGTTGTTTACGGTACCGGTTATTATTATCAGCCATGGTATGGAGCTTACTATTATCCAAGACCCTGGTCATGGGGTTTTAATTTCGGATATACACCATATTTCGGTTGGGGTTTCGGTTGGGGATACAGTGCAGGCTGGTTTAGTATAGGTTTTGGTTTTGGATATGGATATGGATATGGCGGATACGGTTATGGTGGATACGGATGGTGGGGCCCTTCCTTCTATCACCCGGCTTGCTGGGGAGGATGGCATGGAGGTCCAAGACCTTATGGCTTTTACGGAAATAATTTTTATGTTCATAACAACATACATGTTAACTACGCCAATAATGTTTACAGAAACAGGGGTGGTGTATCTAGCCAGAGTTATTATCGGACAGGTGGTATCGCGACCAGAACGGCGAATTATAATCGCCCGACATTGAGTTCGACCAGACCAGGAGGATCTGTCAACCCGGGACCAAATGGTGCAAGACCCGGAACCAATAGTAATTATAACAGGCCCGGAACCAATGGATCCTCAACAGGAAGGCCTACTACCGGTTATAATCCATCGGGTGGAGCACAAAGAACCTCTATATATTCAGACCGACAGGGGAATGTTTATCAGCGGCCACAGCAAAACAGCAACTGGCAACAGAGAACGAACAGATCCTGGTCGCCGGTTAATAACACTAGACCCGAAGTTCAAAATCTCAA
>JABDFX010000127.1:0-332 GCA_013286315.1 Bacteroidota bacterium
CCCCATAAAATTTTCTGATTCACCAGGTTCATACAGGTTGATTTTTCAATATTCTGGCCGCCAGCGAAACATCCGGACTTTAAGTGATCTTCCCGGATGTTCATTAGTTAGCGGAGAAAAATGGTATGATGATGCAAATAAATTAATAAACGATCCGGAGATCAATGCAGTCTATATAGCTACGCCACCGGCATTTCACGAAGAATACGCAAAGCAGGCATTGATGGCAGGTAAATATGTTTATGTTGAAAAGCCCATTACCACTTCGGTCGCATCATGTAAAAGGATGATTGAAGCGGCTGAAATGTACAAGGGTAAGCTCTGCGTAGCTC
>JABDFX010000127.1:358-6309 GCA_013286315.1 Bacteroidota bacterium
AGGCATTGGAACAAGGTCTGATTGGCAGGGTAAAAATGATCAGGCTTGCCATGTTTCAGCCTTATAAAACCGAACTGATCGCAAAGACAGATTATAACTGGCGGGTAATGCCGGAAATTTCCGGCGGCGGTTTGTTTTTTGACCTGGCTCCTCACCAACTGGATATATTAATATGGTTATTGGGGGACCCGGTGAGCTATTGCGGAAAAGCGGTTAACCAGGCAGGTTTGTACGAAGCGGAAGATACGGTTTCAGGAACCATGCAACTGCCGGGCAATGTACTGTTTACTGGCAACTGGTGCTTCACCATGCCTGATTTTGTGCAGGAAGACAGTTGCGAAATGATTGGAGAAAAGGGGTCAATAAAATTTCCGGTATTCGGCAATCAGTTCACTTTGCAAAATAAAAACGGTTTACAAAGTTTTGATTTTGTACATCCTGAGAATATTCAGCAACCCATGATACAGAAAGTGGTGGATTATTTTTTGAATAAAGGCGATAATCCCTGTTCCGCAAATGAGGCATTGAAGAGTATGTGTGTAATGGAAGCGTTCCTGCAAAAAAAATAAATATAAAGGGATCAGTCGGGATCATATTGATCCAGGATTATTTTGGCATTATCTCATAAATTTCACGATCGCCAACATGCTTGTAACGAGTGCGATAAACTGAACAAGACCGATCAGGTATATCTTTTTGTTAAGATCCAAAATATCATTTTTAGTTGCGAGTGATAATTCTCTTAAATCATCTTTAGTTGCGAGTGATAATTTTCTTAAATCGTCCTTAGTTGCGAGAGATAATTCTCTTAAATCATCCTTAGTGGCGAGTGCCTGAATCTTTATGTCGAGCTCTCTGGATGTAACGGCTCCCACGGCGGATATAAATTCACCGGCATCCTGTTCAGTCATCTTCAATGCGTTCCTGAGAATATTATATAATTTAATCTGATCCATTGCCTGTTCCACAAAAATAAATTTTTATTAATATAGTTCATCGCTTTAACGTAAAAAGGGTGAAAAAACGGTAACAAATGGATTATTTATCAGCGAGTTGCTTGCATTTAACTACATTAATTTGTCATAGGGATTGACTAAACTTTTGAATTTTAAGAGGTTTTACTTTCTTTGACAGTAATGTTTATCTGTCGGACGCATTATGCCCGAATTTTTCCTTGTAGGCAGTTGAAAAATGAGAAAAATTCTCGAAACCTACCTTGTAATAAACATCAACGGGCCTTTGTCCAATCTCCATCAAAAGCCTTGCTTCCGCCAAACGCCGATCCTTTAGCCATCTTTCCGGCGTATTATCGAAAATATTTCTAAAATCTCTTTTAAAAGTAGAAAGGCTTCTGCCTGTGAGTCTGGCGAATTCGGACATAGGGACGTTGTAAATAAAATGCTGGTTTATAAACTTTTCCAAATCAATTTTAAAAGGTTCGCTTAAATCAAATATCATCTCTTCCAACCGTTGGTCATATCCCAACAACAGGGTAATCGCTTCGGTAGTTTTCAACGATGCCAAAGCCGGGTTTAATTTTTCCGGTTGATTAAAGTATGGCAGCAGGGATTGAAAATAGGCCCTTATAAATTTGGATTTGCTTACATCAACTAAAGATCCGCCTGCATACCTGTGTTTCAATGCAATTTTATTTTGAGTAGCGTATTTTTTTAAAGCTTCCGGTGTCAGAAAAATGTTAACGCTTTTACAGGGTTGACCGCTTTCATCCGGAAGTTTTAAAGCCTTTACCAACTCGTTTTTACGTATCAGTATAATGGATCCGGCGTTTGCAACGTATTTGCTATGGGCAAACTGTAATTCAATCATTCCGTTTTCCAGATAAAGTAATGTCAGATCAGGAACTATTTGCTCATCAGCATAAGCTCTTAGTCTTTCGCAACTGAATAATATATTTTCTGATGACTCCCGGCTCATAAAAAAATTTAGATATCTGAAAAAGCTTCTTACCCTTTGGATGCTTAAGTTACGTTTCGATTTGCAAAAAATCCCGCACTAACCATTCTTTTTAGTGCGGGATAGATGATGATTCTTTATTGTGCATTGTAGCCCCCATCAACGAAAAGCGTCGTACCTGTCATAAAAGGACAATCATCCGAAGCAAGAAACACGATACCATTAGCTATTTCTTTTGGAGTACCCATGCGTTTCATAGGATGAATAGCAGCAATGCTTTCTTCACTGTAAGTGCCGATATCAATAGAACTCTGGAGGATATCTGTTTTGGTGGCTCCCGGCGCAATGGCATTGATCCGGATACCCATGGTGGCATAATCTATAGCAGCACCTTTGGTCAGGCCCACCACCGCATGTTTGGAGGCGCAATATTGCGCGGTATACAGTAACCCGTTATGTCCTGCTATGGAAGCCAGGTTAACGATCGCGCCGCCGCCGGTTTTCAGCATTTCTCTGATGGCGTATTTCATACCGTAGAAAACACCCATTACGTTGGTATCAAGCATTTGTTTGAGGTTTTCGGTAGTCGCGTCTGCCATCAGGACGCTCCCAAGGGCCACACCGGCATTATTGACCAGCGCATCCAGCTTTCCGTATTTGGCAACTGCTTTTTCCACTACTGTTTTTACTGCTTCCTCGTTCGTTACATCCAGCTCAAGAAAGCTGTTTTCTATACCCTTTTCGCTTAATTCTTTTGAAAAAGCTTCACCTTTTGCCTGGTTGCGACTGGTGAATACAACGTTGTAGCCTTTATTGCCAAAAGCAAAGGCGGTTGCTTTGCCGATACCGGTTGTTGCACCGGTAATAAGAACTGTTTTTTTCATTGTTATTCTTTTTGAATGTTTAATAACCCAAAATTCGTAGGCTAAAGGAGAACCTATTTTGCCCAGCGGTTCAAAGTTGTTTTGTGAGCAGGTCAACTACTGCCAGTAAGTTTTTATGGAAACGCATTCTGGCAACAGGGTGCAGTGAAATATTATCTGCCCGACACCGGATACTGCGCTGAGACGAAACTTCCGGAATCACTGGATTTGATTTAATGAACTAATTTTAGATTGGTAGGAATGATTTTTTTTTTAGAGAAAGAAAGTTTGCGTGAGAGGGGTCTTAACACATGAGGAATATGACGCATTAAATAAGAGAGGAGAATTAAAAACATTATAATATGTCAACTGCGTCTACCAACAGTAAACCCCAGGCTGACTATGGAATACTGATTGTAAGCCTCTTTATGCCCGGAGTGGTAGCTCAATAACAAACTCAGTAAACTTACCTTCTTCACTATGCACTTTCAATTCGCCGTTATGGGCTTTAATTATTTCAAAAGTTAGAGATAAGCCAAGACCAGTTCCTTCGCCGGTGGGTTTGGTTGTAAAAAAGGGCTGAAATATTTTATCGCTGATATCTGCCGGTACGCCAGTTCCGTTGTCTCTTATTGTTATCGTTATTTTATCGGGACTTCTTTTGGTTATTGCCTGCACCAGCGGTTTGAAGCCGGGAACGCCTTTTTTATTTTGTTGGTTCACGGCATAAAAGGCATTATTAAAAAGGTTTAGTAATGCCCTTGATATATCCTGAGGGACCAACTTAATTTGACCGATCTGCTGGTCGAACTCAGTAGTAATACTTGCGATAAATGTTTTGTCCTTTGCGCGGGCTCCGTGATAACTGAGTTTGAGAGATTCTTCTACGAGGGTATTTAAGTCTGTCGGCTCCTGATGCCCGGTGGAACTCCTGGAATGCTGCAGCATGCTTTTCACAATTGAATCAGCGCGTTTGCCATGATCGTATATTCTTTGCAGATTACTTGCCAAATCTTTCGTAAGTGTTTCTATATTGGATTTTTCTGCTTCACTTAATTTATCCGGAACTGCTTCTTTTAATTCTTCCATCATTTCTATACTCAATTCCGAGAAATTATTGACGAAGTTCAGTGGATTTTGTATCTCATGAGCTATCCCGGAAGTTACTTCACCGAGTGAAGCCATTTTAGCTGAATAAATCAATTGCTTTTGTGCGGCCTGAAGCTCACTCAATGCATTTTCTGCTTTCGTTTGTTGTTCTTCTGTGGCCTTCTTTTGCAGGTTCAGAATTGCGTACGCTTTTTTGCGGTGCCGGGTATTGATTACCAAAATAGCCGAGATAATAAGTGCCATCCCGAGAATGATCGTCAGCAGTACAGAAACTTTTTTTTGATCCTTTTCTTTTTGAGATATGATATCTACTTCTGCCTGTTTTTGTGACACTTCAAAATTGGTGCGCAGGTCAGCCATTTGCTGTACCGTTTGTAAATTGTTAATACTGTCTCTTAAGGCAACATGCTGTTTGTAAAAGCGAAGCGCTTCCCGACTATTACCGGTTTGCTCATAAAGTGCCGAAAGCTTTAAACTGCCATCTGCTGCCTGTTCCCTTATGCCATATTGCTTTGAATATTGCAAACTGGCAAGAGCATATTGAACGGCCGCTGGCATTTGTTGCTTGTCCCTGTAAATATCCGCCATCGACAGAAGATAATCGCAAATCGCATTGTAATCTTCATGCTGCTCCAATATGACGATGGCTTCCTGTAAGTTTTTTTTCGCCTGTTCCTGTTTACCGGTAGATGCATATATCATTCCCAAATTGCCCAGTCCATAGGCTTTACCGGTAGCATTGTCCAGCCTTTCAAAAATTTCTTTTGCCTGTACAGTATATAGTTCGGCACTGTCATATTTTTTTGCTTTTCTCATTTCATCGCCCAGGTTCAGTAGGGCACTGGCCAGACTGTTAGAATCTTTTGACTGACGCAATACCGTGATGGCCTTCGTATAATAGTCCGTGGATGTATTGTGATTGCCGGCATTGGAATACATGTCTGCGATTGCCAGATATGATTCACCTTCGGCAAGCAGGTTTTTCAGTTCTTTGGCCAGTTCAGCACTTTTAAAAAAAGCATTCAATGCAGCTTCCATGTGCGAACGTAACCGTTCTTTTGTTCCCAGGCTGTACCAGGCTCTACGCAGATATTTTTTGTTCCCTGTTTTTTCAGCAAGCGATTTCATCTCCTTAGCATACATTACGGCCTTATCGAGATCTCTCACTTCATTATAACACATGTCTTGCAATAGTACAAAGCGGCTGCTGTCTGTGATGTCACTTTGCAGGTATATCTGGTACAGGCTATCCGCAATTCTTTGACCCTGTTCAGCTTTAAAATAGTTTCCGCACAGGATACTCTTTATTGGTCATCCGGTTACCAATTGACACCGAAAGATTTTCATGGAAAACCGGATACAACCGCGTCTTATCCTTCCATATCTGCTTGTGGAATTAAATATATTGGACACGCAGGCAAAAACGCTGTTCAGACGGAAGCATTTGGAATATTCATTCGTCCTAAGTCCTGGGCTGTACTTTACGAGGATGATAGTCTCTGGTTGATCCATGAGCGGTTGAATTTTGATATTGCTGAACTCTTCGCGAGAAAGTTAAGAAAAACATTTTCCGAATATAAATTCAGATATGCGACGGTGCAACAGGACCTCGATAGTCTGTATGATATCAATCACGAAGAAATGAATGAGATGCACGCATCTTATGAAAAAGAAACCAATCATGGTCTCGATGAATCTGCACAATCGATCTGGAATCATAAAATAAAATTGGAAATGGAAAATTTCGGGAAATATTCCAGTAACTGAATTTTTCAGGCGGAAGGATATCGATTATTTTTTCGGTCAATACCTCCTGCTATTCCTGTTCCCTTGCCATTCCATTATTAAATCCAATATTTGCACAATAAACCGGAATCACCCGCCGATGCGATCATTTTTTTAGATTTTCATAAAACCTGGAAAATGAAAAAAACCCTCTTATTTTTTTTGCTGCAATTGATATGGATCTGTCTGTTAACAGGCGGACTTTTCCTGTACCATAACTCCATAACCTTCGCAAAAAGTCCTCCGACAATAATTACTATTAAAAGAAAAAACCCTCAA
>JABDFX010000128.1 GCA_013286315.1 Bacteroidota bacterium
CAATTGGCCGGTCTGGTTAGCAACCTGCAGGATCAGGTAACTTCACTGAAGAGAAAAATGAACTAGCGGTTGACGGTTGACGGTTGACGGTTGGCGGTTGGCGGTTGACGGTTGACGGTTGGTGGTTGACGGTTGACGGTTGGCGGTTGGCGGTTGGCGGTTGACGGTTGATGGATGACCGATACACGATCCACGATAAACGATCCACGAAAATATTATTGCAGTTGAATCAGCTCCTGATTCACAATGGCAAAAACCTCTTCTTCTGCTTCAGGATAAATCATGGCTACGCCGGTAAATCGGCTGAAAGCGGGTAATACTGCATATTTTTTCCCGAAATAAAAACAGGGGAAACAAAGGGATTGTTTACCCATCCCATTTAAACGAATGCCCGGGTGAATATGGCCTGAAAAGAAATAGGACCGCTCCTCACTGATATTTTTTATGAAGCCGTTCCGATGTTCCAGCTGATCACTGATATCGTGAACAAAATGAAAATCATTTCTGGATAACGTCTGACTGCTTAAGTCGATACCTGCGCGCTCATACCATTCCTCTTTTAAAATATCATGGTTACCCCTGACGAGCCGGATATGAATTCCGGCAAGATCCGAGCGCCATTTTAAAAACAACTCAAGTTCTTTATTTGCATGGCTGTGAAACATATCCCCCACAATTATCAATTCACCGGGTTGGAAATACTGAATCTGGATAATAAGCCGCTGAAGATCTTCCTTATAAACCGACGGAGGAATGGCAATACCCGATTTTCTGAAGTGACCTGTTTTACCAAAGTGCAGGTCTGAAACGATCAGTGCTCTTTCTTCTTCCCAGAACATCGTCCGCTCATTCGTGAGCCAGAATTGATGATTCCTGATTTTGTGTGAAACGGGTGTGTGCATGCAGAACACAAAGATATTTTATTTGACCCGTTTTCTTTCCAGATCAGATGATAATTGTTGCTGCATTTTCTTCACACGGTCCTCCAGTTTCTCTGAGGATAAATCTTCCCGCATACTGTCTACTTTCAATGGGAAACAGAAAGGTGTCAGTTTTTCAGGGAACCGGAGTATGATCTTACTGAATGAAATGCGCTGTAACATATTCCTGAGTCTGACCTCTTCCATTTGCTGCTCCATGACTTCGTGATATGCCTGCCGAAGTAACAGATTATGGGGATCATATTCACTGAATACATTAAAAAGTAATCCTGCGGAGGATTGCAGGTGCCGCGTTTTTTTATAATCACCCGGATAACCCTGAAATATTAATCCTCCGATCACAGCAACATCCCTGAATTTGCGACGGGCCATTTCTGCACTGTTTACACTTCGCTGTATGTCGGCAGTCAATTCTTCATCAGAAAAAAGTTCATATACATTGCTATCGTCAACAGGGATTGGCTGGTCACTCAGTAATTCAAATCCATAATCATTCATGGCAAATGAAAAACTGATGGGCATGATACGGCTGATCCGAAAGGCCAGCAGTGCTGCCATGGCTTCATGCACCAGCCGGCCTTCAAACGGATAAACAAATAAATGAAATCCGTCTTTTGTTTCTATTTGTTCTATCAGTAATTCATTCTCCCGTGGAATATGCGAAAGAGATTGCTGCAGTTCAAATAAGGGTTTGAGTACCCGCAGTTCAATATCGGTTTTTTCTTTATCCGCTTTGCTCCCATCCAATAACAGGTGAACTTCATTAAATTTTTTGCGGAGCATACGGCCAAGGTTGGCGGATAACGGCATGCGGCCGCCATTCCAGCTGGGAACAATTGCTTTCGTTGCCGTGGATTTTTTTACGATGGCCGTCATCTCCTTGATCATGACATATTCCAGATTTCTTCCCGCCAGAGTAAACACATCTCCAGGGTTTAGCCTTGATATAAAATATTCTTCAATCACACCCACATAACCCCCGCTGAGAAATTTTACTTTCATCATCGCATCGCTCACAATGGTTCCGATATGCAACCGGTGCCGCATGGCAATTCGCCGGCTGGTGATTTTATACAACCCATTGATGATTTCGACCTTCCTGTATTCATCATATTGTTGTAAAGCTTCACCTCCCTCTGTAATGAAATGCAGGATCTGCTGCCATTCCTCTTTCTTTATTTCACGAAAACAATAAGTGGATGCTATCTCCTTAAAAATCGTTTCAGGAAAAAACCCTTCGCCGATGGCCAGGGTTCCCAGATATTGAATCAGTACATCGAAACAAAGCAACATGGGTTCACGGCTCTCAATAACATTTTCTTTCATGGCGGTCTTCAACGCGGCGGCTTCCACCAGTTCAAGGGAGTGCGTAGGAAGAAAATATATTCTGCTCAGCTCTCCCGGCTGGTGTCCGCTCCTGCCGGCTCTTTGGAGAAACCGGGCGACACCTTTTGGAGACCCCACCTGGATCACAGTTTCCACCGGACGAAAATCAACTCCCAGGTCAAGACTGGCCGTACAGACTACAGCCTTGAGTTTCCCATCATGCAAAGCTTCTTCCACCCATAATCTTAATTCCATATCGATAGATCCATGATGCAGGGCAACAGCACCCGAAAGTTCAGGTGCCACATTTAGAATTTCCTGGTACCAGCGTTCGGCCATACCGCGGGTGTTAATGAAGATCAGGGTTGTCCGGCTGTTCTCTATGATGGGAATTACTTTGTTCACTAACTTAATTCCCAGATGACCCGCCCACGGATACTTTTCGATTTCATCCGGAATAACGGATACTATTTCAATTCGCTTATCCAGTTTCGCCTGAACGATAACGGGAGGATCTGCTATCATATTCAGAATGGGAGATACCAGTACTTCCCGGGCCTGCTCGAGATTTCCAATGGTTGCGGATATACCCCATAGAGAGAGTTGACGGTTGGCGGTTGACGGTTCACGGTTGGCAGCTTCGCCTACCGGAGCTTTAGCGAAGGTGGGTTCCCGGTTGGCAGCTTCGCCCACCGGAGCTTTAGCGAAGGTGGGTTCACGGTTGGAAGCTTCGCCCACCGGAGCTTTAGCGAAGGTGGGTTTACGGTTCACAGTTAGCAGTTGGCGGTTGGCGGCTTCGCCCACCGGCGCTTTAGCGAAGGTGGGTTTACGGTTCACAGTTAGCAGTTGGCGGTTGGCGGCTTCGCCCACCGGCGCTTTAGCGAAGGTGGGTTGGCGGTTGGCAGTTGGCAGCGGATCATTTTCCGGGAAATTTTCAGTCGGCTCTGAACTGTCAACTAAACGCGCGATCCGGGAAATTGCAAGTTCAACCTGAACACCGCGTTTGGATCCCAAAAGTTCATGCCATTCATCCACAGCCAGTATGCGAAGGAATCTGAATGACTCCGGATAATTTTTTTGCGCAAGTAATAAATGCAGGCTTTCCGGCGTAATGATAAGTACCTCCGGCATTTGTCTTTTTTGTTTTTGCCTTTCACTCGTCTCTGTATCCCCGTTACGTATTCCTATCTGCCATTGCATTCCCAGATCTTCAATCACTTCTTTCATGGCGCGGCCAATATCCTTTGCCAGTGCACGAAGAGGTGTTATCCAGAGCAACCTGAGATGATTACGTGATTTCGATTGATAGTTTTCCGGATTCTCATTAATGAACTGGATGATGGCGCCAAGAAAAACAGAAAAAGTTTTTCCGCATCCTGTTGGTGCGTTCACAAGTCCGGAATGTGATTGTATGATATGACGCCAGGTTTCCTCCTGGAAGGCAAAAGGTTGTAATCCTTTTGATTTAAACCAGGCAAGAATCACCTCGTATCCTTTGCTTTCTTGTAGTGACATATTTATGGTTGACGGTTGGCGGTTGACAGTTGACGGCTTCGCCCCGCCGCAGCTTTAGCGAAGGCGGGGTTGACGGTTGAGGGTTGACGGTTGACGGTTGAGGGTTGACGGTTGACAGAAAGTTTTAGGCTTTGGGCTTTAGGCTTTAGGCTTATAAAGTTTTTAGATACTCAATAATGGCTTTCCTTTCACGGCTGTTGAATTTATCTCCATAGCGGTGTCCATAATTACCATACCCCGGTAAATCGGTATTATAAACAGCAGTTCCCTGTGCGGAGTCCTGTGCCTTGTATTTCCAGCCCAGCTTATCGAAATCATATTCCTGATTATCAAAATCACGTCTCCAGTACCTGGGTCTTTCTTTGCTGTTTAACAAACATTCCAGGTCAGGTACAGAGCCATTGTGAAGATAAGGAGCGGTAATCCAGATACCGTCCAGCGGCGGGGCAATATATCCATTAAAAGGTTCCAGCCTTGCAGGATGTTCTCCCATCGCAAACCATGAATTATTAAACCATTCCACAAACTGGTAGCTCTGGTAATTGCTCTTAAATAAAAGTGAATCTGTTTGAATTTCTTCTTCCGGAATCAGGAGATTGGGATATTTTCCCGGGTTGCCATAACTGCCGTGACATTTGGAACAATTCTGAACAAATAAAATCCCGCCTTCCCGAACGAGTTTTTTATTCACCGGATTGGGATAAGCTGGTGGCATAATCGAATTGATATAGGCGAGAACATCATTGAAACGTGCATCCACTTCCCGGGATTCCGCAGTATCATTTACGGTTAGCAGATTGGATGCCATGAGGAACCGACTGAAATCGCCACGTCCGAATCCATTGTAAAACATCGCGTTTTTCTTTTTTAGCATCCACCATGCCGGCACGTCAGTCGGTATCACTTCAGCAGGAATATCCATCATGGGTTTATCACTCCATTGAAAAGTTTTCGGATCACGGTGACTGGCCAGCAGCGCTGCGAGCCTGTCAGCTGTATTTACTCCTCTTACCTCCGTATGTAATTGATCACCGATTCCCTTAACAACCCGGAGAAAGGGTTCCGCTGCTTCGTATTTTTTCGGATCCAGGTTTTTTAAAAGTTTCTCTGCCGCTTCCGCATTCCGGGGATCCAGTTTCTGATTTTTTGTAAAATCAATCGAGCTGTTCCCAAGCCCTATGATCAGCCTGCCTTCAAATACCTGTGCATGACATTGCATACAATTTGGCGCAACCACCAGCTCGCCATTCGGAGCATTCACCACAGTATAATCGTATGGAATATCTGCATTGAAACCTTCGCGCTTTAAATAATTCATAGAATTTTTCCCGAATCCCATTTTGAAATAAGAGAGTGGAATTCCGCTGCGCAGATAATCACCTGTAGTTAGATATTCATAACCCGCCCGGGGGTCTCCTGATCTTTGCCTGCTTGGAAGAACCGGCACCGGCTCCTGGATCGGTCTGTAAAAAATGACAGAGCTGAATGAAAAGCATATCACCGCAATGACCAAGACTACACAGAATTTTTTCATAACAGGCAAAATTAATACTAACTACGTAGTGTGGTGAATGTGGAAAAGTGAAAAATGTAATAAAGTGGGGGTTGAATTTGGAATGATAGTGTGAGAATGCACATCAGCACACTGTCATTTCCACACTTCATTTTGAATTCCCACATTATTTACTCTTCCACATTCACCACACTACGAAGTCAGGGTTTACCGTACAATTTCAACATCATCTGTAAATCTTCTAAAGTATTGATCTCATCAGGCTTTTTATCCCGGCGCCATCTGTTGATACGTGGAAATCTCAGCGCTACGCCTGATTTATGACGCCTGGATTCTGCAATGCCCTCAAATGCTATTTCAAATACGAGTTCGGGTTTGACTGTACGCACGGGACCAAACTTTTCAATAGAATTTCTCTTGACGAAATTGTCAACCTCATTAAATTCCTGGTCTGTCAACCCAGAATAGGCCTTGGTAAATGTAATCAGCTGACCCCCCTGCTTAACGGCGAATGTATAATCCGTATATAAATTGCTTCTTCTGCCATGACCTTTCTGCGCATATACCATTACCGCATCAATCACCAGCGGATCAATTTTCCATTTCCACCAGTCACCCCGTTTACGACCCGTTTGATAAACAGCCTGTTTCCTTTTCAGCATCAGTCCCTCGCTGCCGATTTCCCTGGCTCTTTGCCGTATTTCAGATAGTTCGCCCCAGTGATTAAATGGGATCAAAGGAGAAATTTGCAGAAAGGACAAGCCGGCTTTTGCAACAATCCTTTCCAATGTTTCTCTTCTTTCCCACTGGGGATGTTCACGAAAATCTTCTCCTCCTGATTCCATCAAATCATACGCTATGAACCCAACCGGCGCCTCCGTAAGCTGTTTCCTTGTAATGTTTTTCCTTCCGATCCTCGTTTGAAGCAATGCAAAAGGAAGCGGGATAAAACCCATCG